>NZ_BAAAZP010000033.1:0-116899 GCF_039536965.1 Nonomuraea antimicrobica
GCAGCAGGCGGATCGCGACGGCGGTCCCCGCGGCGAGGGCGAGCGCCGAGAGAACGGCGAGAGGGCGTGGGAGCATTCCGGGCTCCCTCCTGCGCCGAGGCATGGGCCACCCCATGTGGTCGATCGACTACGTACGGCACTAGCGGGGTGAACGCTAGCAAGCGCGAACGGTGTGGCGCGGGCCTTTTCCGGTTCGCGTCCGTTGTGTGCGGATAATGTGGTCATGAAGCTGCGGATCTTCACCGAGCCCCAGCAGGGCGCCACCTATGACGACCTGCTCTCCGTGGCCCAGGCCACCGAACGGCTGGGCTTCGACGCGTTCTTCCGGTCCGACCACTACCAGCGCATCACCCCCGGCGACCCGGGCCCGGGCTCGACCGACGCGTGGATCACACTTGCCGGCCTGGCCAGGGAGACGTCCAGGATCCGGCTGGGGACATTGGTGTCGCCGGCCACGTTCCGGCTGCCCGGCCCGCTGGCGATCAGCGTGGCGCAGGTTGACCAGATGAGCGGCGGACGCGTTGAGCTGGGGTTCGGCACCGGCTGGTACGACAGTGAGCACTCGGCGTACGGCATCCCGTTCCCGCCCACGGGCGAGCGGTTCGGCCGGTTCGAGGAGCAGCTCGAGATCGTCACGGGTTTGTGGACCGCGGAGAAGGGCTACTCCTTCGAAGGCCGCTACTACCGGTTGGCCGACTCCCCCGCGCTGCCCAAGCCGGTCCAGCGGCCGCGGCCGCCGTTGATCATCGGTGGCTTCGGGGTCAAGCGCACGCCGCGGCTGGCGGCGACGTACGCCGATGAGTACAACGTGCCGTTCCACAGCCCGGCCGACACCGGAGAGGCGTTCGCGCGGGTGCGGGCGGCCTGCGAGGTGACCGGGCGGTCCGTACTGATGTCGGTGGCGCAGACCACGGTGGTCGGGGCGGACCGGGCGGAGGTCGAGCGGCGCGCGGCGGCCATCGGGGAGAACGCCGACACGCTGCGCGAGAGCGGACTGGCGGGCACCCCGGCCGAGGTGCTGGAGAAGATCGGGAAGTACGCCGAGCTGGGGGCCGAGCGGTTCTACCTGCAGATCATCGACCTCCACGACCTGGAGCACCTGGAGCTGATCGCCGCCGAGGTGCTCCCGCACGTGTAAGCCGCCGTCCATCGGCTATCCATCCATGTCGGCGTACATCCGGTAATCGGATGGCGGCGCCTCGCACGCCTGCGGCAGACTTGGGGCGTGCTGCTGACGATCACGAACACCGCGAGACCCGCCACCGACCTGGGCTTTCTCCTGCACAAGCATCCCGGCAGGGTGCAGGAGTTCGGCCAGTCGTTCGGCACGGCCACGGTGTTCTATCCGGAGGCCGGCGACGAGCGCTGCACGGTGGCGCTCATGCTCGAGGTCGACCCGATCGCCCTGGTCAGGTCACGTGGCAAGGGCTCGCCCGACTTCAGCCTGTCGCAGTACGTCAACGACCGCCCCTACGCGGCCTCGTCCCTGCTGGCCGTGGCGCTGGCCGACGTGTTCCGCACGGCGCGGGCGGGCCGCTGCACGGCCCGGCCCGAGCTGCCCGGCACGCCGCTGCCGCTGGAGCTGCGCCTGCCCGCGCTGCCCTGCCGGGGCGGGCCCGAGCTGGCGCGGCAACTGTTCGAGCCGCTCGGCTGGGAGGTGGACGCGCGCCCGTTGCCGCTGGACGAGGGCATCCCCGAGTGGGGTGAGTCGCGATATGTCGGGCTCACCCTGCGTGGCACCACCCGCCTGTCCGAGGCACTCAACCACCTGTACGTCCTGCTGCCGGTGCTCGACGACGGCAAGCACTACTGGATCGCCCCCGACGAGGTCGACAAGCTGATCAGGGCGGGCGCGGGCTGGCTCGGCGGCCATCCGGAGCGCGGCCTGATCACCCGGCGCTACCTGGGGCGGCGCTGGGCGCTGGCCCGCACCGCGCTGGCCAGGCTGGCGGAGCTGGGCGACGAGACCGAGGAGGAGCTGGAGCCCGCGGTCGAGGAGGAGGCGCCCGCCGAGGTGACCGCCGCCGACGAGGCCCCCGCCGCGGAGGCCGAGGCCCAGGGCGACACCCCGGAGGCCGCGCCCGGCCAGGAGCCCGAGCCCGGCTCGGCGGACGGGCAGAGCGCGCAGGCCGGGCACGGCGCAGAGGCCGGACAGAACGCAGCGGCCGGGCACGGCGCAGAGGCCGGGCGCGGCTCGGGGGCGAAGGCGGGGTCGCTCAGTGTCAGGCGGCGGGAGGCGGTGCTGGCGAAGCTGGCGGAGCTGGGCGCGGCCAGCGTGATCGACCTCGGCTGCGGCCGGGGCGAGCTGGTCGGCGCGCTGCTGGCCAGGCCCCGCTTCACCAGGGTCGGCGGCATGGACGTCTCGCCGATGGCCCTCACCATCGCCGCCCGCAAGCTGCGCCTCGACCGGATGCCCGACGCCGTGCGGGCCAGGCTCACGTTGTTCCAGGGCGCGCTGACGTACGCCGACAGGCGGCTGTCCGGCTACGACGCCGCCATCCTCATGGAGGTGGTCGAGCACGTCGACCCACCCCGCCTGGCCGCGCTCGAACACGTCGTGTTCGGCCGCGCCCAGCCCCGCCACGTGCTCGTCACCACCCCCAACATCGAGCACAACGTCCGCTACGAGTTCCTGACCGGGCTGCGCCACCCCGACCACCGCTTCGAGTGGACCCGCGCCGAGTTCGCCGCCTGGGCCACCCGCGTGGCCGGCCGGTACGGCTACCAGGTCGCCTTCGAGCCGGTCGGCGACGACGACCCCGAGGTCGGCCCGCCCACGCAGATGGGAGTCTTCACCCGTGATCAGCGTTCCTGAGCTGTCGCTCGTGGTGCTCGTCGGCGTGTCCGGCAGCGGCAAGTCCACGTTCGCCGGCAAGCACTTCAAGCCCACCCAGGTCATCTCCTCCGACTTCTGCCGCGGCGTGGTCTCCGACGACGAGAACGACCAGTCCGCCACCCCGGCCGCCTTCGACCTGCTGCACCACATCGTCGGCGTACGCCTGGCCAGGGGCCTGTTCACCGTCGTCGACGCCACCAACGTCCAGTACGCCGCCCGCCGCGGCCTCCTCGACCTGGCGAAGCGGCACGACGTGCTGGCCGACGCGATCGTCCTCGACGTGCCGGAGGAGGTGGCGATCGAGCGCAACTCCGTCCGGCCCGACCGCGACTTCGGGCCCGGCGTGGTGATCCGGCAGCGCAAGGACCTGCGCCGCTCGCTGGGCAAGATCTCGGGCGACGGGTTCAGGCGGGTGCACGTGCTGCGCGGCCTGGAGGAGATCGACGCCGCCGAGATCGCCTACGAGCGGGCGTGGTCCGACAAGACCGAGCTGACCGGCCCGTTCGACATCATCGGCGACGTGCACGGCTGCCGCTCCGAGCTGGAGACGCTGCTGGGCGAGCTGGGCTGGCGAGGGCTGCGCCACCCGGAGGGCCGCACCGCGGTGTTCGTCGGCGACCTGGTCGACCGCGGCCCCGACACGCCCGGCGTGCTGCGCCTGGTCATGGACATGGTCGAGGCGGGCACCGCGGTCTGCGTGGCCGGCAACCACGAGCAGAAGCTGGTCCGCGCGCTCAACGGCCGCAAGGTCAAGGTGGCGCACGGCCTGCGGGAGTCGCTCGACCAGCTCGCCGCGCAGCCGCCCGAGTTCGTGGAGCGGGCCACGGCGTTCATGACCGGCCTGCTCAGCCACTACCGCCTCGACGGCGGCAGGCTGGTCGTCGCGCACGCGGGACTCAAGGAGGCTTACCACGGCCGTTCCTCCGGCCGGGTACGCGCGTTCGCCCTGTACGGCGACACGACGGGCGAGACCGACGAGTACGGCCTGCCGGTCCGCTACCCATGGGCCGACGAATACCGCGGCCGGGCCATGGTCGTCTACGGCCACACCCCGACCGTGCGGCCCGAATGGGTCAACAACACGATCTGCCTCGACACCGGCGCCGTGTTCGGCGGTCACCTGACCGCGCTGCGCTACCCGGAGCGGCAGATCGTCCAGGTACCGGCGGAGAAGGTCTGGTACGAACCGGCCAAGCCGCTGTCCGCCGGAGCCGGCCGCGATCCTGGCATGCTCGACATCACCGACGTGATCGGCACCCGGCACGTCGAGACCAGGTTCGGCAGCCGGGTCAAGGTCGTCGACCAGAACGCCGCCGCCGCGCTGGAGGTCATGAGCCGGTTCGCGGTCGACCCGCGCTGGCTGGTGTACCTGCCGCCGACCATGGCCCCGCCGGAGACCTCCACGCTCGACGGCCATCTGGAGCACCCGCACGAGGCGTTCGAGGAGTTCGCCGCGGCCGGGGTGCGCGAGGTCGTGTGCGAGGAGAAGCACATGGGCTCGCGGGCCGTGGCCGTGCTGTGCCGGACCCCGGAGGTGGCCGCGGCCAGGTTCGGGGTGGCCGACGGCAGCGCGGGCGCGCTCTACACGCGCACCGGGCGGCCGTTCTTCGCCGACACCACGGCGCTCGTCGACCGGCTGCGCGAGGCCTGCGAGCCGCTCTGGGCCGAGCTGGGCTCCGACTGGGTGGTGCTCGACTGCGAGCTGCTGCCCTGGTCGGCGAAGGCCGGCGAGCTGATCAGGTCGCAGTACGCCTCCGTCGGGGCGGCCGCCCGCGCCGCGCTGCCCGAGGCGGTCTCGGCCCTGGAGGCGGCGGCCGGGCGCGGCCTGGACGTGGCCGCCCTGCTCGACCGCACCCGCCGCCGCGCCGGCAACGCCGTCCTCTTCCGCGACGCGTACGCGCGTTACTGCTGGCCGGTCCACGGGCTCGACGGCATCCGGGTGGCGCCGTTCCAGATCCTGGCCTGCGAGGGGCGGGCCACGGCGCTGGAGCCGCACGCCTGGCACCTGGAGATGCTGGCCCGGCTCGACTCGCCGCTGATCACGCCGACCCGGCACCGCTTCGTCACGCTCGACTCCCCCGGGTCCAGGGCCGAGGCGACGGCCTGGTGGGAGTCGATGACGGCCGATGGGGGCGAGGGCATGGTGGTCAAGCCCGCCGCGTACACGCCGGGCCGGGTGCAGCCGGGGGTCAAGGTGCGCGGGCGCGAATACCTGCGCATCATCTACGGCCCCGACTACACCGAGTCGCTCGACGTGCTGCGCCGGCGCTTCCTCGGCAAGAAGCGCTCGCTGGCGCTGCGGGAATACGTTCTCGGCCTGGAGGCGCTGTCGCGGCTGGCGGACGGCGAGGCGGCCTGGCGGGTGCACGAGCCGGTCTTCGCCGTGCTGGCGCTGGAGTCGGAGCCGGTCGACCCTCGCCTCTGACCGGCTCTGCGGGCCTTCTAGCTGGGCATACGTGAGTGATCTTTGGGTAGTTCCCGATCATAGGGGGAAGGACCTGAATGGCCACTCAATACACCCGGCATGAGCCGCTGGGTCACGTGGTGTTCATCACGGCGGCCGCCGCGGTCGGCGGGTTCCTGTTCGGGTACGACAGCTCGGTCATCAACGGCGCCGTGGTCGGGATCCAGCGGTACTTCCAGGTGGGGTCCTTCGAGACCGGGTTCGTGGTGGCGATCGCGCTGCTGGGCTCCGCCGTGGGCGCGTGGGCGGGCGGCGGGCTGGCCGACCGGTGGGGGCGTACGCGGTCGATGCAGGTGGCGGCGCTGCTGTTCGCGGTCAGCTCGATCGGGCAGATGGTGCCGTTCGCGATCTGGGACCTGGGGCTGTGGCGGGTGGTCGCGGGCTTCGCGATCGGGATGGCGTCGGTGCTCGGGCCCGCGTACATCGCCGAGGTGTCCCCGCCCGCCTACCGGGGGCGGCTGGGGTCGTTCCAGCAGCTCGCGATCGTGCTCGGGATCGCGGTCTCGCAGCTCGTCAACTACGTGTTCGCGCGGCTGGCCGGCGGTGACGTCAACAACCCCCTGTGGGGGTTGCAGGCGTGGCAGTGGATGCTGGGCGCGTGCGTCGTACCGGCCGGGGTGTTCCTGTTCTTCGCCCTGAGCATCCCCGAGTCACCGCGCTACCTGATCATGTCGGGGCGGACGCGGCGGGCCCGCGAGGTGCTGGCCGAGATCGAGGCCGACGACGTCGATCTCGACGACCGCATCGCGGAGATCCAGCGCGTGCTGCGCACCGAGCGCGTACCGGGGCTGAAGGACCTGCGCGGGCCGGCGCTGGGGCTGCTGCCGATCGTGTGGATCGGCATCCTGCTCTCAGTCTTCCAGCAGCTCGTGGGCATCAACGTGATCTTCTACTACTCGTCCGTGTTGTGGCAGTCGGTCGGCATCAACCAGAGCGACTCCCTGCTGATCAGCTTCTCCAGCTCGATCATCAACATCGTCGGCACGTTCATCGCGATCTCGCTGGTGGACCGGATCGGGCGCCGGCCGCTGCTCCTGGTCGGCTCGGCCGGGATGGCGATCTCGCTGGCCACGGCGGCGTGGGCGTTCAGCTTCGCCGTGGGCGAGGGCAGGGAGGTCTCCCTGCCCGACCCGCAGGGTGCGATCGCGCTCGTCGCGGCCAACGCGTTCGTGCTGTTCTTCGCGCTGTCGTGGGGGGTGGTGGTCTGGGTGCTGCTCGGCGAGATGTTCCCCAACCGCCTCCGCGCCGCCGCCCTGGGCGTCTCGGCGGGTGCCCAGTGGCTGGCCAACTGGGCGGTCACCGTGTCCTTCCCGGCCATGGCGGAGTGGAACCTGCCGATCACGTACGCCGTCTACACCATGTTCGCGCTCCTGTCGTTCCTCTTCGTGGCCACGCGGGTCAAGGAGACCAAGGGGCGCAAACTCGAAGACATGGGCTAGTCTCCGGCACGTGCTCGACGACGTCCTCGGTCCCTCGCTCGACGTGCTGTTCTGCGGCATCAACCCCGGCCTCATGTCCGAGGCCACCGGCCACCACTTCGCCCGGCCTGGCAACCGGTTCTGGCCGGCGCTGCACCTGTCCGGGTTCACGCCCCGCCTGCTGGCGCCGGCCGAGCAGCACCTGCTGCCCTCGTACGGGCTGGGCATCACCAACATCGTGCCCAGGGCCAGCGCCAAGGCCGCGGAGCTGACCCGGGAGGAGCTGGCGGCGGGCGGTGCCGCGCTGGCGGAGAGGGTGGCCGGGGTCGCTCCGCGGGTACTGGCGGTGCTGGGCGTCTCGGCGTACCGGACGGCCTTCGCCCGGCCCAAGGCCCGCATCGGGCCGCAGGCCGAGCCCGTCGGCGGGGCCCGGGTGTGGGTGCTGCCCAACCCCAGCGGCCTGAACGCCCACTGGACCCTGCCCACCATCGCCGCCGAACTCGGCCGCCTGCGCGCCTCCCTCGACGGGCACCGGCGGTGAACCCCGTCCCAGGCCGAGGCCCGATCAACGGCCGGTGTGGGTCGGCCCCAGCGATCTGACCAGGTCGAGCAGCTCGGCGCGGTGCAGCGCGGCGGGGTTGCCCGCGACGGGACTGATGTGGCCGTCGATCTCCAGTGCCACCAGGCCGTGCATCCGGCCCCAGACGCGCAGCGCCATGGCCGCCGCGGCGGGCGGCACGTCGGGAAGCTCTGCCTGGATCTTGGCGGCGTAGTCGGGGTGCAGGTCGGACCAGGAGGGGTCCTCGGGCTGCCGGTGGCGGGCCGGTGACCACACGGCGGCCACCAGACGGGTCAGGCCGTGGCACACCCGGCGGGCCGCCTGGTCGACCGGGCCGTCCTCGGGGGGTTGGTAGCCGGGGACGGGGTGGCCGTAGAAGAGCCGGAAGCTCTCCGGGTGAGCCAGCGCCCACTCCCGCAGGGCCAGCCCCCAGGCGATCAGCCGGCCGCCGGGGTCGGTGCCGGGCACGGCGGCGCAGGCGCTCTCCACCGCCTCGGAGATCGAGGCGCCGATCTCGCTGATCAGCGTCGTGACCAGGTCGTCCCGGGTGGGGAAGTAGCTGTAGATCGCGCGGGCGGTCATCCCCATCTCTCGGGCGATGCCGCGCAGGGAGATCGCCCCCGGCCCGCCGTCGGCCATCTGCCGCAGCGCGATGGCCTTGATCTCACGGGTCGCCTCCGCCCGCAGGCGCTCCCTGCGGCTGGCCGTCGCCACGACGCGTTCGCCCTCGTTCTCGCTCACGTTGACCTAGGTTACAGCAGTACATTAGGTTTCGGCGTGACAAAAGTACACACCGTGTCCTAAGGAGACAGCCGTGCCCGCTTACGTCATCGTCGGGGTCGACGTGCTCGACCACGAGACCGCTCTTGCCTACGCCGCCCCGGCCCAGCAGTCCATCCTCAGCCACGGCGGGCGTTACCTCGTGGCAGGCCCCACGTCCGACGCGGTCGAGGGCGCCTGGGACTTCTCCCGGCTGCTCATCATCGAGTTCCCCGACCTGGACCGGGCCAGGGAGTGGTACGACTCCCCCGAGTACCGCCGGGCCCGCGAGATACGGAAGGACGCGGCCCGGGTGCGCATGCTCTTCGCCGAGGGCACGCCGCCCGAGGGCTTCACCCTTCCCTCCTAGACCGTGAACTCCCCCGCCGCCGAAGTTCGCAGGATCAGGCCCCGACAGGGCCCAGCGCACGCTCCGGAGTGTCCAGCCAGATCCGCCGGCCGTCCCGCGCGACGGTCATGCCGAACCGCTCCGCGCCCGGCTCACCCCACGACACCCACTGGGCGTAGGCGTCGGTGATCTCATCCCACACGCGACGACCGCCGAGCTGGTACGCGAGATGGTCACCGTCCGGGTCGTGAACTGCCGCCGCCCAGTGGGCCGGGTCGGCGGGGTCGACGACGTAGAGCACGAAGCGGTCACCCTCGTCGCTCTCGCGGACGTGCAGGCCGGTGAGAGCCGACATGGCCAGCCCCGCCCCCGCCGGCGCGTGCGCGATCGTACGCGGATCCACCGGGGTCGTGGACCACCGGCCGCTGCCGTCGTCCTCTGAGACAGCGGACCCGTCCTGCGAGCGCATCATCATGTACGACGTGCGGCCCGGGAACCGGCCGACGGCGACCCCGTCCGGCAGGACCACGAGCCGCACGGACAGGTCGACGTCGAAGCCCGGCGAGAACGGCGCCACGATCACGCCCCCCGGCCGGGTCTGCTCGACCCACGCGTACGGCACCGTGTGGACGGCGCAGGTGACGTGCACCCGGTCGTACGGCGCTTCCCCGGCCCATCCGTCCGCCCCGTCGCCGACGATCAGGCGCGGCTGCACGCCGGACGAGGCCAGCGACTTCCCCGCCTGCTCGGCAACCGCCCGATCGACCTCGATCGACGTCACCAGGGCCGCGTCACCGACCAGGTGGGACAGCAGCGCGGCGGTCCAGCCCGTCCCCGTGCCGATCTCCAGCACCCGGTCACCCGGCTCAGGACCGAGCAGGGTGAGCAGGTCGACGACGGTTCCCGGGGCGGAGCTGGAGGAGGTGTAGCGCCCGTCCACCTCGTGGATGTCAGTCGCGCCCTGGTCTAGCTGCGTCACGATGGCGTCGGGTCCGTACACGGTGGCCCACCAGGTGTCCGGGTCGGCGTCCTGGTCGATGAGCCGTGGGCCGCTCTCGGTGAGAGCGACCCCGGCGAGGGGCACGAACCGATGCCGGGGCACGGCCCGCAGCGCCTGCTCGATGGCTCCGCTGACCGGGCGACGCTCGCCGACGACGTCGATCAGGCCATCGATGCGCGCGTTCAGGCCGAGGATCACTTACCGTCCTTCCTGTCCCCGTCACCACCGCCGCGCTTGCCCCCGCCGCCGTCTCCGTCGCCCTGGCTCTTCTTCTGCTCTGGGGGAGCGAACGGCTTCAGGCGGGGCTCCTCGCCCTTGTGCTTACCGCCCATGCCGGCCTCCGTCTCGACGAGTTGCTTGCTGTGACCATATGGCTACGGTCTGAGGCGAGCAAGGAATGGCACCGGCTCCAGCCTTCGCCGACAGGCGACTGTCTCTCCCTGGGCTCGCGCCACGCATGCGTCATGACATCGAGAATCCCAGAGACACCATGAGACAGCCCGAAACAGGCTGTTGGCCCGCTGCCGGTCAGGACCACGTCTCACTCCTTGACCAGCAGTGCCACGCACTCCACGTGGTGGGTCATCGGGAAGGCGTCGAAGGCGCGCAGGTCGAAGAGCGGGTAGCCGCGTTCCGCCAGCCAGGCCAGGTCGCGGGCGAGCGTGGCCGGGTCGCAGGAGACCGAAAACGGCCACCGTGATCGAGACAGGCTTCACGTTCCCACCATGGCGGGTATCGATGTCCGAAGGCTAGGTCGGACGAAAGAGGGCCGGGCCACCCGTGGGTGACCCGGCCCCGTTCGTCGCTCTCGACCGGATTCGAACCGGCGTTTCAGCCAGCAGGGAGCCAGGCCCTACTGCGGCCGCGTCCTGGGCCACTAGACGACGAGAGCGCCCCGCCGCTGAACCGCTCAAGCGGGTGCCACAGCGTCCTGCAGCAGAGGCGGGCGTTGCGAGGTTCTCGGCGTACCTGCACCAGGACTCGAACCTGGGAAACCTCCGCATTATGAGTGCGGCGCTCTCACCAACTGAGCTATGCAGGCGTGCGTCTCGACTATCCCAGAGGGAAGAGGTGACTTCCACCTCTTTTCGCCGAGAGGCTGTTGGACACCTGACGTGCCTTGCGTTCGTGAGCGCCGTCTCCTTCGGCTTCTGGTTCTGTCGCAGCATCAGCCCCATCACCGCGGCGAGGGCGGCGATGATGACGCCCTCGCCATCGACTGCGCCCCGTCACCCCTCGGTTGGGGGTGACGGGGCGCGGTCATGATCGTGCGTCACAGGTGCGTCATGATCTTGAGAATCCTCGAGACGCCCTGATACAACATGAGACTCATTCCGTTATCCCACTGCCGGTCAGAGCCACGTCTCACTCCTTGACCAGCAGTGCCACGCACTCCACGTGGTGGGTCATCGGGAAGGCGTCGAAGGCGCGCAGGTCGGAGAGCGGGTAGCCGCGTTCCGCCAGCCAGGCCAGGTCGCGGGCGAGCGTGGCCGGGTCGCAGGAGACGTACACGATGCGCGGGGCCTCCAGCGACGCGATCCGCTCCACCACCTCGCGCCCCAGCCCGGCGCGCGGCGGGTCCACCACCACGATGTCGGCCCGCTCGATCTGGAAGCGGTCGAGCGCCTCCTCCACCCGGCCCCGCTCCACCCGGGCCTGCGGCAGGTCGCGCAGGTTGGCCCGCGCGTCGCGGACGGCCGCCGCCTCCGACTCCAGCCCGAACACCGCCCCCTCCGGCCCCACCGCCTCGGCCAGCCCGGCGGCGAACAGCCCGACCCCGCAGTAGAGGTCGAGCGCCCACTCCCCCGGCTCCGGCGCCGCATAGGCGAGCACCGCGTCGAGCAGCGTCTCGGCGGCCCCCGGGTGCACCTGCCAGAAGCCGCTGCCCGCCACCCGGAACTCCCGGTCGCCCACCTGCTCGTGCAGCACGCCCGAGCCGCGCCGCGGCACCGTACGGCCCTTGCCCTGGTCGAGCAGGATCGAGGCGGGCGCGTCCAGTTCGGGCACGGTGACGCTGCGCCGCGGCCGGGGCGAGACCACCACGGCCCGGTCGCCTTCGGAGGAGGCGATGACCTCGACCCCGGCGGCCCCCTCCCACCGGTGGCCCTCCGCGCCGACCGCCTCCACCTCGGGGTGGGCGATCAGGCAGGCGTCCACGACCTCGACGTCGTGCGAACGGTGCCGGCGAAAGCCCAGCTCACCGGAGGGCAGGGCGGCGAACTGCACCCGCGTACGCCAGCCGAGCCCGTCTTTGGCCCCCGTCACCTCCTCCACGACGACCTCGCGCTCGATGCCCGCGAGCCGGCTCAACTGCTCGGCCACGACCTGGGCCTTGAGCCGCCGCTGCGCGTCCAGGGTGGCGTGCTGCCAGTCGCAGCCGCCGCAGCGCCCCGGCCCGGCGTAGGGGCAGGGCGGGACGACCCGGTCGGGAGAGGGCTCCAGGATCTCCACGGCGTCGGCCCGCAGGAAACGGGACGTCTCCTCGGTGACCTCGGCGATCACCCGCTCGCCCGGCAGCGCATGCCGGACGAACACCACCCGCCCTTCGTGGCGCGCCACACACCAGCCGCCGTGGGCGACCGGACCGACCGTTAGCTCGAGAGATGCCTGTTTCACGTTCGACACCTTAGTGCCCATATCTGGACGACCACGCATTCGACTTGACCCACTACTCTAAGTGTCCATGGAGAGGGTGGTGCGCCGGCGGCTCGGCTTCGGCGGCACGCTGCTGGCCACGCTGTTCGCCTGCGCCTCGCTGACGCCGTCGCTGCTGCCCCGCCCATGGCTCTACCAGGGCGTGATGGGCGCGGTCACCGGCATACTCGGCTATGCGGCGGGCGCCTCGCTCGGGGCGCTGGGGCGGGCGCTGATCCCCTACCGGCCGCCGGAGCGCGGGCGGCGCATCGCCTGGCGGGTCATGCTCGCCGGTTGCGCCGTGCTGGCGGTCGTGACGCTGTGGTACAGCTTCGACTGGCAGCGCGACCTGCGGGCGCTCATGGGGATGGACACGCGGATCACCTGGTTCCCGCCGGTGATCCTGGCCGTGACGCTCGTGCTGTTCGGCCTGGCCCTGCTGACGGCCAGGCTCGTACGCCTCGGGGGCCGCAGGCTCAACGCCTGGCTCGACCACTACGTCCCCACCTACCTGGGCCACGCCGTCGGCGCGCTGGTCATCGGGCTGCTGGTGGCGGTGTTCGCCAACGACGTGCTGTTCAACGGGTTCGTGGCCCGGGTGAGCGACGTCTCCTCGGTCGCCAACCAGGGCACCCATCCTGGCGTGAGCCGGCCCACCTCGGCGTACGTGTCGGGCGGGCCGGGCTCGCTGGTGACCTGGGAGTCGCTGGGCAGGGAGGGGCGCCGCTTCACCGGCACCGCCGCGACGCCGGCCCGGCTGTCGGCGTTCTCGGGACGGCCGGCGGCCCAGCCGATCCGGGTGTACATCGGGCTCAACGGCACCTCCTCCCCGCGGGCCCAGGCGGCGCTGGCGGTACGCGAGCTGGAGCGCACCGGCGCGTTCGGCCGGCCCGTGCTGGCCGTGCTGGGCACCACGGGCACCGGCTGGGTCGACCCGCACATCGCCGACCCGCTGGAGTACATGTACAACGGGCGCTCCGCCATGGTCGCGCTGCAGTACTCGTACCTGCCGAGCTGGGTGTCGTTCATGGTCGACCGGGACAAGGCGGCGGCGTCGGGGCGGGCGCTGTTCGAGGCCGTGCGCGAGCGGTGGTCCCGGCTGCCCGCCGGGTCGCGGCCGCGGCTGCTGCTGTCGGGCGAGAGCCTCGGGTCGTACGAGCTGGAGGAGGCTTTCCACGGCCTGTCCGACCTGGTGGCCAGGGCCGACGGGGCGGTGTTCGTGGGCCCGCCCAACGCCAACCGGATCTGGCAGCAGCTCACCAACGGCCGCCGGCGCGGCAGCCCTGTATGGCGGCCCGTCTACCGCTCGGGCCGGACGGCCCGGTTCGCGCAGGACCCCGGCGACCTCGGCCGGCCGCCTGCGCCGTGGCCGCACCCCCGCGTGGTCTACCTGCAGAACTCCACCGACCCGGTGGTGTGGTGGTCACCGAGGCTGCTCTACCACCGGCCGGCGTGGCTGGAGGGCGCGCGGGGGCCCGGCGTGAACCCGCAGATGAACTGGTTCCCGCTGGTGACGTTCTGGCAGGTGCTGGTGGACATGACGGCCGCGCTCGACGTCCCGCCCGGACACGGTCACCGCTACGGCGCCAACATCGTGGACGGCTGGGCCGCGGTCGCCGCCCCGCCCGGCTGGAGCGGGCACGAGACGTGGCGGCTGCGGGCCCTGATCAACTGGTCGTGATCTGGCCGTCTTCCTCGTCCTTGACCGTCTGGTGCCACGGCCGGCGCACAGAGCCCGGCGCGAACGGCTCCGGCCTGCCCATGAGCCGGTCGGAGGAGTGGAGCTGCCAGGGCACGCTGGTCACCATGACGCCCGGCTTGAACAGCAGCCGCGCCTTGAGCCGCAGCGCGCTCTGGTTGTGCAGCAGGTGCTCCCACCAGCGGCCGACCACGTACTCGGGGATGAAGACGGTCACCACGTCGCGCGGCGAGCGCCTGCGCAGCGTCTTGACGTAGTCGAGGACGGGCTGCGTGATCTCGCGGTAGGGGGAGTCGAGCATCTTCAGCGGCACCGGGATGCGCAGGCGCTCCCACTCCTCCTGCAGCTTGGTGGCCTCCTCGCCCTCGACGCCGACGGTGACGGCCTCCAGCGTGGACGGGCGGGTGGCGCGGGCGTACGCGAGGGCGCGCATGGTCGGCTTGTGGATCTTCGAGACGAGTACGATCGCGTGGTTGCGCGCGGGCAGCATGGCCGGCTCGTAGTCCTCGGTGATCTCCAGCTCGGCCGCCACCTTGTCGTAGTGCCGCCTGATGCCCTTCATCATGAGGAACAGGATCGGCATCGCGATCACCACGATCCACGCCCCGACCAGGAACTTCGTCAGCAGTACGACGATCAGCACGAGCCCCGTCATGACCCCGCCGAAGAAGTTGATCACGCGGGAGCGGTGCATCTGGTGGCGGATCCTGAGGTCGGTCTCCGTCTTCAGGTGGCGGGTCCAGTGGATGACCATGCCCGTCTGGCTGAGCGTGAACGAGACGAAGACGCCGACGATGTACAGGTTCAGCAGGCGGCTGACGTCGGCGTTGAACCCCCACAGCAGCAGGCAGGCGCCCAGCGCCAGGATGATGATGCCGTTGGAGAAGGCCAGCCGGTCGCCCCGGGTGTGGAGCTGGCGCGGCAGGTAACGGTCCTGCGCCAGGATCGAGCCGAGCACCGGGAAGCCGTTGAACGCCGTGTTGGCCGCCAGGAAGAGGATGAGCGCGGTCACCGCCGAGATGACCACGAACGGCAGCGACCCGCCCCCGAAGACCGCGTCGGCCACCTGCGAGATGATCGGCTGCTGGTAGTAGCCGGGGCCGACGGGTGTGCCGTCCGGCTTGAGCAGGTCGTGGGCGACGACCGAGGGCTCGGCCATCTTCACCCCGGAGGCCAGGCCGAGCCCGATGATGCCGCTGAACATCGTGACCGCGACCAGGCCCATCAGCAGCAGCGTGGTGGCGGCGTTCTTGCTCTTGGGCTTCCTGAACGCGGGCACGCCGTTGCTGATCGCCTCGACACCGGTCAGGGCCGCGCAGCCGGACGAGAACGCGCGCAGCACCAGGAAGGCGGCGGCGAAGGCGGTGAGGTTGGTCTGCTCGGGCTCGATCGTGAACTGGGCGCTCGGCGCGGCGATCTCCTCACCCAGCACCAGCAGCCGGAACCCGCCCCAGGCGACCAGGCCGAGTACGGCGATCATGAACGCGTACGTGGGGATGGCGAAGGCGGCGCCGGACTCGCGGATGCCGCGCAGGTTGACCACGGTGAGCAGGATGACGATGGCGATGGCGACGGCGGGCTTGTGCTGGCCCACGAACGGGATCGTCGCGCCGACGTAGTCGACGCCGTTGGCGACGGACACCGCGACGGTCAGCACGTAGTCGACCATGAGGGCGCTGGCCACGGTGAGCCCGGCGTTCTTGCCGAGGTTGGTGGTGGCGACCTCGTAGTCGCCGCCGCCGCTGGGATAGGCGTGCACGTTCTGCCGGTACGACGCCACGACCGTGAGCATCACGACCACGACGGCGGCGGCCACCCAGGGGCTGTAGGAGAAGAAGGAGACGCCCGCGAGGGACAGGATGACGAGAATCTCCTGCGGCGCGTACGCGACGGAGGAGAGTGCGTCGCTCGCGAAAACCGGCAGTGCGATCCGTTTGGGGAGTAGTTGCTCGTGAAGCTGCCCGCTGCGCAGGGCGCGCCCCACGAGCAAGCGTTTGACAAGATCCGTTACCTTCGCCACGTAACGAGATGCTAGTCCTCGATGGTGGGCCTCAACGAGGCGCTCCCCGATCGGGCCATACTGGTGTCGAGCACACCGACCGACCGCGAAGCTGCGGGGGGAAATGCATATAGTGATCATGGGCTGTGGGCGGGTCGGGTCGACCCTCGCGCACATCCTCGAAGACAGCGGCCATTCCGTCGCCATCATCGACCGCGACCCGCAGGCCTTCCGGCGGCTGCGCGCCGGGTTCCGTGGGCGTCGGGTGACCGGCATCGGCTTCGACCGCGACGTGCTCACCGAGGCCGGCGTCGAGTCGGCCACCGCCTTCGTGGCGGTCTCCAGCGGCGACAACTCCAACATCATCTCCGCGCGGGTGGCGCGCGAGACGTTCGGCGTCGACAACGTGGTGGCCCGCATCTACGACCCCCGCCGCGCCGAGGTCTACCAGCGGCTGGGCATCCCCACGGTGGCGACCGTACGCTGGACCGCCGACCAGATCATGCGCCGCATCCTCCCCGAGGGCGCCGAGCCGCTCTGGCGCGACCCCACGGGCACCGTCATCCTGGCCGAGGTCACCGTCCACCAGTCCTGGATCGGCACCCGCGTCACCCACCTCGAAGCGCGGGCCAAGGCGCGCGCCGCCTTCATCAACCGGATGGGCGAGGCGGTGACCATCGGCGACGACACCGTGGTCCAGGAAGGCGACGTGCTGCACGTCATCGCCGCGGAGAACGACATGGACCGGATCAACAAGGTGCTCGCCGCGGCACCGGAAGAGGACGAGTGATGCGCGTCGCCATCGCCGGAGCGGGCGCCGTGGGCCGCTCCATCGCTTCCGAGCTCCTGGAGAACGGCCACGAGGTCCTGCTCATCGACGTGGACCCCCGGGCCATCAAGATCGACAGCGTGCCCCGCGCCGAGTGGCTGCTGGCCGACGCGTGCGAGATCGCCTCCCTCGACGAGGCCGGTCTCAACAACTGCCACGTCGTCGTCGCCTCCTCCGGCGACGACAAGGTCAACCTGGTGGTCTCGCTGCTGGCCAAGACCGAGTACGGCGTGCCCCGCGTGGTGGCCCGCATCAACCACCCCAACAACGAGTGGCTGTTCAACGAGTCGTGGGGGGTCGACGTCGCCGTGTCCACGCCCCGGCTGCTGAGCGCGCTGGTGGAGGAGGCGGTCAGCGTCGGCGACCTCGTCCGGCTCATGACGTTCCGGCAGGGGCAGGCGAACCTGGTGGAGCTCACGCTGGCCGACGACGCGCCGGTGGTGGGGCAGCGGGCGGGGTCCGTACCGTGGCCGGTGGACTCGGCGCTGGTGGCGATCCTGCGCGAGGGCCGGGTCCTGGTGCCCACGGCCGACGATCCACTGGAGGCGGGGGACGAGCTGCTCTTCGTGGCCAGCCAGGAGGTCGAGCAGGAGCTGGCCCACCTACTCTCCCAGCACTGAGCCCGGCCTTGACCTGAGGACGCGCCAGGGCCGGCGGGGCGCTCTGCGGCAGGCTGAGGGGGCGTCGAGGGCTGAGGGCGCGCCGGGCTCTCGGCGCCGCGGGCTCCCTGCGCCGCGGGCTCTCGGTGCTGCGGGCTCTCGGTGCTGCGGGGGATGCGCCCGCCTCGCACCCGGCCACCGGGGCGGCGCGGGCGCCGGGCCCGCGCCGGGGCCCGGCGCCCCAGGGCCGAGACGAGATCCGTTGGCCCGGTACGACCTCACCGCATGCGGCGCTCGTACCACTCGTCGTGGTGCTCCTCGTGCTCCTCGTCCTTGCAGTCGTCGGAGCCGCCGAACCAGATCACCAGCGGCGCGCGCAGCTTGACGAAGCCCGCGGCCTCCTTCTCGCACCCGATGTGCGGCCCTCTGAAGTCGTCGTCGTCGGCGATCGCGGGCGCCGAGGCGAGGAGCAGGGCGGCGGCGGTCATGGTGACGGCGGCGATGACACTTCTGTACATGGTGGTCCCCCGATAGGGTGTGAAGCGATCTTCCGCCAGGCTTCGTACCCGCACGCGTGGATCAAGTGGTTAAGCGTTCGGCCCGTAGATCTTTACCTCAGCCGCGCGACCGGCCCGCCGACCGCGCCCGCCGACCGCGCGCGCCCTACCAGCGGGACCCGACCATGCAGCCGGCCCCACGCCGACTTCGGCCCCGACTGGCCATGACCACCACGCCCACCGAACTCAGACGGACGCCACCGGCCGCCCGATCGGATCTCGGGCGGACGCCGGCGGCGGTTCGATCGAAGGCTCAGGCGGACGCCACCGGCGGTTTGAGCGGGGTGCGACCGCGGCCCAGCACCCACAGCATCGCCCCGAGCGCCGCCACCTGGAGCGGCCAGCCCATCACGATCTTGGCGAACCCGAGCGCCGCCACCGCCTGGTCGCCGCCGAACAGGTAGACGGGCCCCTGCACGGCCACCCTGACCGCACAGGGCAGCATGAGCAGCCAGGTCAGCCGGGTGCACAGCTTCACGATGCCCGGATCCTTGTGCCAGGCGGTCGGATCGCCCGTGACCGAGCCGATCAGGAAGCCGACGACCGGCCACCGGGTGACGATCGAGATGAGCATCCCCACCATGTAGCCGGCGTTCCACAGGATGCCGGGCAGGAAGTAGTCTTTCGCGTCGCCTGTACGGCTGGCGAAGAAGGCGCCGATCGCGATGCCGATCAGGCTGTTGATCACGAATTGCGGCGTGGACCGCTGGACGATCCGTACGAGCAGGAGCAGCACCGCCAGCGAGATGCTGATGATGAGCGACAGCTTCAGATCCTCGGTGAAGATCCACGACAGCGTGAACGCCACCGTCGGGACCGCCGCCTCGATGATGCCGCGGACACCGCCGAACGCCTTGGCGAGCTGTGCCCGCACCGCCGCCTCGACGGTGTCGTGGGCGACCTCTTCGGCCTCAGCACTCACCTGATCAACTCCCTGGGCGCAGCTCGTAACGCGGATTGAACATCACCTTGCGCCCGTCCTGCATGCTGACGAGGCCCTCGGCCTTGACGGTGCGGCCGGGCTCGATGCCGGCGATCTTGCGGCGGCCGAGCCAGACCAGGTCGATCACGTCGGACCCGTCGTAGAGCTCGGCCTCCAGAGCGGGGGCACCGCCCCTCGGACGCAGTGTCACCGTACGTAGCGTACCCGCCACGCAGAAGCGGCGGCGACCGCCACACGAGACGATCGGGGTCGCACCGACCTCATCGGCGTCTTCCCGTAGCTCCTGGGCCTCGATCTCGGACTGGGTGGAGGCCAGCCGACTGAAGAACCCGCGCAATCCCCCGCGTTTGGGGGGCTCTGCCGTACTCATGATGCATCAGCCTATGTGATGTAAGCCCTCAGCGAATCTCGCTGATTTCAGGTCCTCGTTTGAACGGGTTGAAGCCGGGCCCCTCGGGCGTCTCCGCGCTGCTCTGCTCGTTGGGCCGGCGCAGCGGGATCGCCTCCTCACGTGCCATCGGCTCGTCGCCGCGCACGACGACGACGTCCTTGATGAAGTCGATGTACGGCTCGGCCGTGGCATCGTCGACCGCCGCCTTGCCCGAGATCACCGCGAGCAGGAACCAGCGCGGGCCGTCGATGCCCACGTAGCGGGCCGGTCGGCTGTCGCCGTCGACCCTCATCTCGCCGCTCAGCTCGGTGCCGAACGGCCCGTCCTGCTGGTGCAGGTGATCGGCCTGGGCGAGGATCTTGGTCTTGACCTCGTCCCACAGCCCCGAACTGCGCGGGGCCGCCAGGGCCTGGAGCTGCAGCGAGCTCTCGTCGTACAGGACGACCACGCCGACGTGCTGGTCTCCTACCGAGGCCAGCCGTACGTCGAAGTCCGGGTTGTGTGGCAGTCGCAGACCGCCGAGGTCGATCCGGTCGGCCTCGGGGTGGGGCTCGTCGGCGTCCCACGGGCCGGAATCGCGCGTGGGTGCGGCGGCCTCCCGCTCGGCCAACTGATCCGGCTGCTCACGACGACGACGTCGGAACACGTTCCTCACTCTCCCTGCTCGTCGGGCCGTGGTCCGGCCCGTTGTTCGTCGGGCCCCTGTCGGGCCCCTTGCCGCTCACCGGTCAGCGCCCGGTCGATCCGAACCCGTTGGCGCCGCGTACGGACCCGGGCAGCCGTTCGACCTCGTAGAACCCCGCGCGCTCCACCCGCTGCACGACGAGCTGGGCCACGCGGTCGCCCCGCCGAAGCCGGAACGGCTCCTTCACATCGGTGTTGATCAGCGTCACCCTGATCTCCCCCCGGTAACCGGCGTCCACCGTGCCGGGGGCGTTGACCAGCGTGACACCGTGCCTGGCCGCCAGCCCGGAACGCGGATGCACGAACGCCGCGTAGCCGTCGGGCAGGGCGATCGCCACCCCGGTGCCGACGACCGCCCGGTCGCCGGGCATCAGCTCGACGTCCTCGACCGCGTAGAGGTCGGCTCCCGCGTCGCCCGCGTGGGCGTACGACGGGAGCGGCAGCTCGGCGTCGAGCCGCTGGATCAGGACCTCCACGGTCGCGGCCTGCTGCTGCGGCCCGCCGCGACCGGCGGAGCCGGCACCTGCGTTGCTCAAGGATTCACCTCGTAGTCGTGGTGTTCGGCGGCGATGGTGGCGACATCGCCGTGCTTGGCGAAGTGTTCCATGTTCACCTCGACGAACAGCGCTGCCGCGCGGACGGCGACCGGTCCGTCAGGGGCACCGATTCGCCCCTCAGCCTCAAGGTACGCCTTTCTGCCCATGATGCCGTTGCACCAGGCACGCAGGTGGAGTGTCGTGCCCACGGGAACGGGAAGCAGGTAGTCGGTCTCCAGGCGCCCCGTCACATAGGGCTTACGGAAGAGGTAGACGGACATTCCGATGACCTCGTCCATCGCGGCGGCCAGCACCCCGCCGTGCGCCAGCCGAGGCGCGCCCTGATGCGCCTCCCCGACCGTGAACTCCGCCTCGACGGTGGCGCCGTCGGGGGTCGCGGCCTTGAGATGCAGCCCGGTCGGATGCCCGGCGCCGCACCCGAAGCACTGGCTGTAGTGAGAGTCCAGAGCAGTGCCCGGAGCTGGAGTCCCAGGTTGGGTCACGGGCGGGACCGCCCCTGGTGGTGGGGTGGTGAGGGAGGAACGCGTCACGGGTGACGAGGTTACTCGCTCTCCCCCACCCTTCCATCACACCCGCCCATCCGCTCCGGGGTCACGCCTGCGGGCCTCACCTGGCCCGGAGAACGTCATCCGCCCCGGACGCATCACGCAGCCCCTCGGCCCCACTCGGCCCATCGGCGGCGTCGGGCGCGGCAGCCGGGCGCGGCCCGCCGGGACCGGTGTCGCCGCCGGGGCGGCCGTCGTCCGCCCCTGGCGGTGGTGGGCCGCTGGAGGCGAGGTCGTCGTGGCCGGGTGGCAGCTCGGGTGGACCATGTCTCAGCTCCGGCAGCGCCCGGTAGATCACCGCCGCCACCGGCACCGCCACGGCGGCGCCGGCGATGCCCGCCAGGATGCCGCCGATCGACAGCACCAGGATGATCGCCAGCGGATGGAAGTTGAGCGCCCGCCCCACGATGAGCGGCTGCAGGACGTGGTTCTCGAGCTGCTGCTCCACGATGAGGATGCCGAGGAAGATCAACGCGTAGACGAGCCCCTTGGCGCCCAGCGTGACGAGGGTGGCGACCGTGCCGGCGAAGAAGATGCCGACGATCGGGATGAAGCTGGCAAAGAAGATCAGTACGGCCAGCGGCGCCCACAACGGCACCCCCATCCCCGCCAGCACGATGCCCATGACGAGCCCGTGCACCGCCGCCACCGCCACGGTGCCCTGGACGTAGTGGGAGAGCGTGGTCCACGCGGCCCGCCCCGCCCGGTCGACGCGCGGCGCGACCCCGCCGAACGCCTTCAGGAACCACACCCAGATCCGGTCACCGTCTTTGAGCAGGAAGAACGTCACGAACAGCAGCAACACGATGGACGCGAGCACCTCGACCGCCACCGCCCCCGCGGACAGCACCGTGCCGGTGATGGCCGTGCGCTGGGCGTTGACCATCGCCGCGATCTCGTCGACGTAGCCGGTGATCTGCGCTTCCTTGAGGTGCAGCGGGCCGGTGATCAGCCACTCCTGCACGGATCTGGCCGTCTCCTGCACCTGCCGGACCAGGTTGGTGAACTCTTCGCCGGCCCGCGCCCCGACCAGCCAGCCCGTGCCGACGAGCACGGCCAGGGCCACCAGCATGGTGATCCAGGTGGCGTAGATGGGCCGCAGGCCCGCGTTGCGCAGGACCTTCGTCAGCGGGAACAGCAGCGCGGTCAGCAGCAGCGCGATCGCCACGGGCAGCGCCACGAACGCGAGCCGCGCGATGGCCTGGACGATGAAGTAGACGACCACGCCGACGAGGATCAGGCACGCGGACCAGGTGGCCATCTTGGCCAGCACGGGCGGCACGAGCTTGGTTGGGCGGTCGGACAGCACGTGTTCCAGACTGGCACGTCCGGGCCCGGGATGCGCGCCGATAATCGGCCCGCAGCTCAGAGCGTAACCGTACGACGCCGTCCGGCCACGCTCCGCCGCCTCCCGGATACACCGGGGGCGCGGGAACACCCCTGCCTGAGCAGGGGCAGAGCCCCACGCGCGCGGGCCCGAGATCGGGTCTGGGCAAGCGATGGCGGCCGTGTCACCGTCGTGGTCATGAAGGCTGTGATGGTCCTCACCCTCCTGACGTCCCTCATCACCGCACCCGCCACCACCCCCACCGGCGGCTCCCTGGCCCTGGAGGTGCTCTCCAGCCGCCCCGACCAGGTGAGCGGCGGCGACGCGCTGATCAGGGTCCGCCAGTCCCGTGGCGCGAAGGCCGAGCCCAGGGTGCTGCGTGACGGCGAGGACGTCACCTCCGCCTTCACCCGGACCGGGGACGTGCTCACCGGCCTGGTGACCGGCCTGAAGAACGGCGACAACACGATCACCGCCGTGGCCGGGCGCCGCCGGGAGAGCATCAACGTACGCAACCACCCGATCCAGGGCCCGATCTTCTCCGGCGCCCACCAGTACCCGTTCCTCTGCAAGACCGAGCGCAGCGGCCTCGGCCCGCCGGTCGCCGACAACCAGGACGGTCAGGGCATGCGGGTGAGCGACGGCTGGAGCAGGGACTGCTTCGCCCCGACGGTCACCGACCGCCTCTACCGCTCCACGGACGGCACGTACAAGCTCATGCCCGCGGAGCGCCCCGCCGACCTGGCCACGACCACGCTGCTGGACGGCCGGACGGTCGACTTCGTCGTCCGGCGCGAGCGCGGCGTCATCAACCGCTTCCTCTACTCGATCGCCATACTCGAGGACGGCTGGAACGGCAGGGCGATCTACCGTTTCGACGGCGGCGTGGCGATCGGCCACGACCAGGGCACGCTGGGCAGCGCCGCCCTCGACCCGTACGGACTGGGCAAGGGCTACGCGATCCTGCACTCCTCGGGCACCCGCACCTCCACCCACTACAACCTGATCCTGGGCGGCGAGACGGCCCTGATGGTCAAGGAGCGCTTCGTCGAGCGGCACGGCCCGCCGCTCTACACGGTGGGCGTCGGCGGCTCGGGCGGCGGGATCCAGCAGTACATCTACGGCCAGAACCACGGCGACCGGGTGATCGACGCCGCCATCCCGCAGTACTCCTACCCGGACATGGTCACCCAGACCATCCACGTGGGCGACTGCGAGCTGCTCGAACGCTACATGGACCACAACCCCCGGTGGGCGAGGTGGGAGGACCGCATGGCACTCATCGGCATGAACGCCAGCGACACCGTGGCCAACCCGTACACCGGCAGGCCGGGCTCCGACGAGTGCGTCAACGGCTGGCGCGGCCTGACCCCGCTGACCATGAACCCGCTGTGGACGTCCAACAACGACCCCGAGTGGCAGCGCATGGACCCGCCCGGCGTCAAGGACACCGTCCGGTGGACGCACTGGGAGGACCTGCGCACGGTCTACGGCGTGGACGAGACCGGCCACGCCCGCTCGACCTGGGACAACGTGGGCGTCCAGTACGGCCTGAGCGCGCTCACCGGGGGCGTGATCACGCCGGAGGAGTTCCTCGACGTCAACGCCGAGGTCGGCTCGTGGAAGGAGGCGGCCGACATGGTCCAGGAGGGGTGCCCGTTCGTGCCGTCCGCCTGCCCTGCCGACCTCGACCCGTGGAGCAGCCGCAACGTCCGTCTGGGCGACCCGGCCCCGAGGCGGGCGGGCGACCCCGTGGCGATCAGGAACGTGCAGCGCAGCGGCCTGGTGTTCGGTGGCGACATCGACCTCCCGGTGATCGACTGGCGCCACTACCTGGACGACCAGTTGGACATGCACAACGCGCACCAGTCGTTCGCCTCCAGGAAGCGGATGCTGGACCACGACGGACGGGCGGGCAACCAGGTGATCTGGTTCACCGACGCCCGTCCGGACGGGCCGAGGTTCGACCAGACGCCCGAGGCGCTGCGGGTGATCGACGAGTGGATGGCCAACATCCGCAGACATCCCGCGCGCGGTGTCGAGGGCAACAAGCCGTCCCAGGCCGTGGACCGCTGCTTCGCCACCAACGGCAGCGAGATCGCGGCGGGGCCGCGCGTCTGGGACGGGGTCCTCGACCGCCGCCCGCCCGGCGCCTGCACTCAGCGCTTCCCGCTCTACTCGACCTCCCGCGTCGTGGCGGGCGGCCCGATCGAGGGCGGCGTCTACAAGTGCCGCCTCCAGCCGGTCGACCGGGCGGTCGCGCGGGGCCTGTACGGCTCCTGGCGGCCCTCGCCCGACCAGCGCGCCCGGCTGAAGCAGATCTTCCCCACGGGGGTGTGCGACTACTAGCCCGCCGCTGCCCGGAGAGGGCCGGAGCGCATGATCCGGACGCTCACGCGATCCCGGTGTCGGCGTCGGCCTCGGGCGGACGGCCCTCTTCCGCGGCGGCCCGCGCGGCGAGCGAGTCGAGCAGGCGGGCCGTCTCCGAGCCCCGCTCGGCGTGGTAGACCGCCAGGATCTGCCCGCCCGAGTCGCTGAGCGGCAGCTTCTCCCTGCGCAGTTCGAGCAGGCCGACCTCGGGGTGGCGCAGCCGCATCGCGCCTCCGGCCAGCGCGGTGACGTCGTGCCTGGCCCACAGCCGCCGGAACGGTTCGCTGGCCAGCGACAGCTCGCCGACCAGTCGGACGATCCGCGGGTCGTCGACGTCGCCGCCCACGGAGGCGCGGAACCCGGCGACCATGCCCCTGACCGCCTCTTCCCAGTCCAGGTAGAGCTGCCGGTCGGCGGGGTCCAGGAAGATCGCGCGCAGCCGGTTGACCCCGGGCCGGAGGTTGGCCGACACGGCGGTGGCCAGCCGGTTCGCGGCGAGCACGTCGAACGTCCTGCTCTCCACGAACGCCGGCAGGTTGATCACGTCGAGCAGTTGCCTGATCCCGGCGGGCACCACCTCGCGGCGCGTCCGCCGGGGCGCGGCCGGGCGGGCGGTGGACAGGCTCAGCAGGTGTCGCGTGGCGGTCGCGTCCAGCTTGAAGACCCGGGCCAGGGCCTCCAGCACCTGCGGTGACGGGTTGCGGTCGCGGCCCTGCTCCAGCCGGAGGTAGTAGTCGGCGCTGATCCCGGCCAGGGTGGCGACCTCCTCACGGCGCAGCCCAGGGGTGCGGCGTACGCCGACGATCCGCAGCCCCGCCTGGGCCGGGTCGATCAGCTCACGGCGTGCCCTGAGGTAATCCCCGAGCGCGTTCGGCCTGCTCATGCCCCCGATCGTACGGGCCGGAGCGGGCATCGTGCCTGGTCCTGCCACTCCCAGGATGGGCGGGGTACCGGCTGTGTCCGTCAGCGCTCGTTACCGTGAGACCGCTCCCGGAGACGCCGGTGAGCGGAAGGGAAACATGCCAGGCGACGAGCTTCCCGGCGGCACGTACCGCGTGGGCGACCTCACCTTCACCCGGTTCGGCTACGGGGCCATGCAACTGGCCGGGCCTGGCGTCTTCGGCCCGCCCAAGGACCGCGACGCCGCGATCGCCGTTCTGCGCACGGCCGTCGAGCTGGGCATCCGGCACATCGACACGGCCGACTTCTACGGCCCGCACGTCACCAACGAGATCATCCGCGAGGCGCTCGCGCCGTACCCGGACGGCCTGCACATCGTCACCAAGGTCGGCGCCCGGCGCGACGAGCGGGGCGGGTGGCCGCACGCCCGCACCCCGGCCGAGCTGACGCAGCAGGTCCACGACAACCTGCGGCGGCTCGGCCTCGACGCGCTCGACGTGGTGAACCTGCGGGTGGGCGGCTTCGACTCGCCCGAGCCCGGCTCGATCGCCGAGCAGTTCGGCGCGCTCGCCGAGCTGCGCGAGCGGGGGCTGATCCGGCATCTCGGGCTGAGCACGGTCGACGCCGAACAGCTCGCCGAGGCACAGGCGATCGCCCCGGTGGTGTGCGTGCAGAACTACTACAACGTCGCCCACCGGCAGGACGACGGGCTGATCGACAGCACGGCCCGGCAGGGCATCGCGTACGTGCCGTACTTCCCGCTGGGCGGCATGTCGCCGCTGCAGTCGGACGCCCTGCGGCGGGTCGCCGCGCGGCTGGGGAGCACGCCGCTGTCCGTGGCGCTCGCCTGGCTGCTGCGCCGCTCGCCGAACGTGCTGCTCATCCCCGGCACGTCATCGGTGCAGCACCTGCGCGAGAACCTGGTCGGCGCGGCACTCGACCTGCCCGCCGACGCCCTCGCCGACCTGGACGCCATCAGGGCCGACGACTAGCGCCGTACGGCACGTCACCGGTCGGCGAGCGCCTGTCTGGCGGGCAGCTCCCGCATCGTGCGCAGGGGCGAGGCGAACACCCACAGGAACGCCAGGCACGCCCCGGCCGCGGCCACCACCAGCGTGTTCCTGACCCCGATCAGCCCGCCCAGCGCCCCGCCGGCCAGCCCGCCGAGCGGCATGGTGCCCCAGACGAGGAAGCGGAAGGTGGCGTTCATGCGCCCGAGCAGCGCCTCGGGCGTGATGGCCTGACGGAAGCTGAGCTGCGTGATGTTGAAGACGACCGCGCCCGCCGCGAAGCAGAGCTCGAACACCACGAACAGGCCCAGCCGCCAGTCGGCCTCCACCCACGGCACCAGGAACATCAGCGGCGCGGTCAGCCCGACGGTGAGCCAGATCGTCGGCCCCTGACCGAAGCGGGCGACCACCCGGCGGTTGACCAGCGCGCCGATCATGCCGCCGAGCCCGCCCGCGGCCAGCAGCAGCCCGATCGTGCCCGCCGCCAGGCCCAGCTCCCTGGCCAGCAGCAGCAGGATCGGGGGCTGGGCCATGCTGGCGAACAGGTTCGCGGTGGCGGCGCAGGCCACGATGCAGCGCAGCAGCGGGTGCCCGAGCACGAACCTGACGCCCTCGCCGATCTCCTTGCCCAGATGGGCGCCGCGGCGCTCCTGGCGCTCCTCCCGCTTGCGGATGCCGGCCAGGCACAGGCCCGACCAGGCGTACCCGAGCACGGTGACGACGAGCGCGAACGGGGCGGTGAGGAACTGGACCAGGTAGCCGCCGACGCTGGGCCCGCCGAGCTGCGCCACCGTACGCACGCCCTCCAGCACGGAGTTGCCCTCGACCAGCCGCTCGCGCCCGACGAGGTGCGGCAGATAGCTCAGGTAGGCCGAGTCGAAGAACACGGTGAACACCCCGAGGACGAGCGCGACGGCGTAGAGCTGGTGGATCGTCAGCACGTCCAGCCACCAGGCCACCGGCACGGAGGCCAGCGCCAGGGCCCGCGCCCAGTCGCTGACCATCATCACCGCGCGCTTGCGCAGCCGGTCCACGATCGCGCCCGCGGGCAGCCCGATCACCACGAACGCCAGCGTCTGGCACGCGGCGAGCAGCCCGACCTCGAACTCCGAGGCGTGCAGCGCCGACACGGCGACCAGGGGCAGCGCCAGCAGCAGGAGCTGGCTGCCCACCTGGCTGGCGCTGTCGGCCAGGAACAGGCCGCGGAAGTCGTGATCGCGTAAGAGGCGCACACGCAAAAGCTTCCATAACCGATTGAGAAAAATCAACCGGTTATAGGGTGGCGTGCCATGGGCACCAAACGCCGCCCCGCCACCGAGGCGGAGGCCCGCGCGCTGGCCTCCTCCACACGGCTGCGCATCCTGCGGCTCTGCCTGGACCAGGCACTCACCAACAAGGAGATCGCCGACCGGCTCGGCGCGAACCCGGCCACGACCCTGCACCACGTGCGCAGGCTCGTCGAGACCGGCTTCCTGGCGGCGGCGCCGAGCCGCCCCGGGCCGCGCGGCTCCACCGAGATCCCCTACCGGGCCACCGGCAAGTCATGGGAGATGGACATCCGCGAGAGCGGCGTGAGCAGCGCCATGCTCGACGCGTTCCTGGAGGAGGTCAGGCTGGCCGACGTCGAGGAGGGCGACTTCACCCGGCTCGGCCTGCGCCTCACCCCCGAGCGGCACGACGAACTGCGCAGGCGGCTGCAGGAGCTGCTCGACCACTTCCGCGACCTGGGGCCCGAGCCGGGCGGGGAGGCGTACTCGGTGTTCGTGGCCCTGCACCGCGACGTGACCCGGGACGCCTGAGCGCGTCAGCCCAGGTGGACCTCCACCTTCAGAGTGTCACCGTGGTCGAGCACGAACTCCTCGACGTTGCCCGCCGCGCACAGGTCGTCCTGTGCCCGCCGGACGACCTCGACGTCGGGCGCCCAGACGATCAGCCGCGACACCTCGGCCCGCATCGACACCTTGGCCTCCGACTTGGCCTTGCGCACCTGCCCGAGCACCTCCGAGACCACGGCCAGCACGGCGGGGTCGCCCGCGCCGCGCTCCACGGCCGGCCAGGAGGCCCGGTGCACCGAGCCCTCGCGCCACCACGACCACACCTCCTCCGTCACGAAGGGCAGGAACGGCGCGAACAGCCGCAGCAGCGCGTCGAGCGCCTGCCGCAGCGCCGCGTGCGCCGAGGCCGAGGCGGCCCCCGACTCGTACGCGCGGGCCTTGACCAGCTCGACGTAGTCGTCGCAGAACGCCCAGAAGAAGCGCTCGACGGCCTCGATCGCCCGGGTGTGGTCGTAGGCGTCGAACGCCTCGGTGGCCTCGCGCACCGCGTCGGACAGCGCCGCCAGCATCGACAGGTCGAGCGGCTCGGTGACGCCGGCGCCGTCGCTCTCGGCCAGCCCCAGCACGAACTTGGAGGCGTTCAGGATCTTGATGGCCAGCCGCCGCCCGATCTTGAGCTGGCCCGGGTCGAAGGCGGTGTCGACGCCGTAGCGCCCGTTGGCCGCCCAGTAGCGCACCGCGTCGGAGCCGTGCTGCTCCAGCAGGTCGAGCGGGGTGACCACGTTGCCCTTGGATTTGGACATCTTCTTGCGGTCGGGGTCGAGGATCCACCCCGAGATCGCCACGTCGCTCCAGGGCAGCCCGTCGAACTCGTCGTGCGACCTGACCACGGTCGAGAACAGCCAGGTACGGATGATCTCGTGGGCCTGCGGCCGCAGGTCGGCCGGGTAGACCCGCTGGAACAGGTCGTCGTCGGCACCCCAGCGGCCGGCGATCAGCGGGGTCAGCGACGAGGTGGCCCAGGTGTCCATGACGTCGGGGTCGGCCATGAACCCGCCGGGCACGCCGCGCTGCTCCTCGGTGTAGCCGGGCGGCACGTCGGAGGACGGGTCGACGGGCAGCAGGTCCTCGGCGGGCAGGATCGGCGCGTCGTGCACGGGCTGCCCCGACGCGTCGATCGGGTACCACACCGGGAACGGCACGCCGAAGAAGCGCTGTCGCGAGATCAGCCAGTCGCTGGTGAGTCCCTCGACCCAGTTGTCGTAGCGCACGCGCATGTGCGGCGGGTGCCAGGTCAGCTCGCGCCCGCGGTCGAGCAGCCGCCGCCGCAGCTCCTCGTCGCGCCCGCCGTTGCGGATGTACCACTGGCGGGTGGTGACGATCTCGAGCGGCCGGTCGCCCTTCTCGTAGAACTTCACCGCGCGCCGCACGGGCCGGGGCTCGCCGTCGAGGTCGCCGGACTCGCGCAGCAGCTCCACGATGCGCTCGCGGGCGCTGTGCACGGTCTTGCCGGCCAGCTCCTTGTACGGCTCCGCATCCACGCCCTCCGGCGGCTCGGGCAGCATCCGCCCGTCCCAGCCGATGACCGGGCGGGTGGGCAGGTGCAGCTCCCGCCACCAGGTGACGTCGGTGACGTCGCCGAACGTGCAGATCATCGCGATGCCGGTGCCCTTGTCGGGTTCGGCCAGCCGGTGGGCCAGCACCGGCACCTCCACCCCGAACAGCGGCGTCAGCACCGAGGTGCCGAACAGGTCCCGGTAGCGCTCGTCGTCGGGATGGGCGACCAGCGCCACGCAGGCCGGGATCAGCTCGGGCCGGGTGGTCTCGATCCAGACCGAGCCCTTCTCGCCGTAGAAGGAGATCTTGTGGAAGGCGCCGGGCCACTCCCGGTCCTCCAGCTCGGCCTGGGCCACGGCGGTGCGGAAGCTGACGTCCCACAGCGTCGGCGCCTCGGCGAGGTACGCCTCACCGCGCATCAGGTTGCGCAGGAACGCCCGTTGTGAGATCGCCCGTGACTCGTCGCCGATCGTGGTGTAGAGCAGCGACCAGTCGACCGACAGCCCGACGCGCCGCCAGACCTCCTCGAACGCCCGCTCGTCGACGGCGGTCAGCTTGTGGCACAGCTCCACGAAGTTGCGCCGGGAGATCGAGATCTCGCGCTTGCCCGGCTTGTCAGGCGGGACGAAGCCGGGGTCGTAGGGCAGCGAGGGGTCGCAGCGCACGCCGTAGACGTTCTGCACCCGGCGCTCGGTGGGCAGCCCGTTGTCGTCCCAGCCAATGGGGTAAAACACCGACTTTCCGGTCATCCGCTGGTAGCGGGCCACGATGTCGGTGTGGGTGAAGGAGAAGACGTGACCGACGTGCAACGACCCCGACACGGTCGGTGGCGGCGTGTCGATCGCGTAGACCTGCTCACGAGGCTTGGAGCGGTCAAAGCGGTAGGTGCCCTCGGTCTCCCAGCGCGCTACCCATACCTGCTCCAAGCCGTCAAGGGTCGGCTTGTCGGGCATGGCGGAATGGCGTAGTCGCTGTTGAGTCATGCCTCCGTATGGTACGGCGTCGCGGGCGTGGCAAGAGGTAGAGACTAAGGTTCGTTACAAAGGGGAAGGGAGATCGACATGGCGGAGGAGAAGCCAGATATCGCCTGGCGCGTCATCGGCGGCCTGGTGGGTCTGGTGACCGCGTGGGCGGCGAGGAAGGTCCTCGGGTTCGCCTGGCAGAAGGCGACCGGCAAGGAGCCGCCCATCGACACCGACTCGCCCGAGGTCAGCATGGGAGAGGCGATCGGCTACGCGGTCGTCATGGGCGTGGGCATGTCGGTGGCCCAGATCGTGGTCAACCGGACCGCCAAGAAGCGTTACGACGCGTGGAAGTCGCTGAAGCAGGTGACTCCAGGGCCGTGAGAAACTCACTCGCCCAGCGGTCCACGTCGTAGGTGGCGACCCGGCGGCGCATCGTACGCATGCGGCGGGCCAGCTCGTGCGGCGTGGCCCGCATCGCCGCCAGCATCTGGCGCTTGAGGTCCTCCACGTCGTACGGGTTGACCAGGTATGCCTGCCGCAGCTCGTCGGCCGCCCCGGCGAACTCGCTCAGCACCAGCGCCCCGTGCAGGTCGTGGTGGCAGGAGACGTACTCCTTGGCCACCAGGTTCATGCCGTCGCGCAGGGGTGTGACGACCATCACGTCGGCGGCGAGATAGAGCGCCGCCAGCTCCTCGTGGTCGTACGACTGGTGGAAGTACCACACGGGCTGGTAGCCGAGCTGGGCGTGCTCGCCGTTGATCCGGCCGACCTGCAGCTCGATGTCGTCGCGCAGCTTGCGGTACTCCTCCACCCGCTCCCTGCTCGGCGTGGCGATCTGCACGAACACGGCCTCGCCGGGGTGCAGCCGCCCGTCGTTGAGCAGCTCGCCGAAGCCTTCGAGGCGCTGCCCGATGCCCTTGGTGTAGTCGAGCCGGTCCACGCCCAGCAGGACGTGCTCGGGGTCGCCCAGCTCCACCCTGATCTCCTTGGCCCGCGCCACGATCTGCGGCTCGCGTACCAGTGAGTCGAGCTGGGCGAAGTCGACGGAGATCGGGAACGCCTGCGTGGTCACGGTCCGGTCGTCGAGGAAGATCTCGTTCCCCTTGTACGGCAGCCCCAGCAGCCTGCGGCACAGCCGCCGGAAGTTCGAGGCCCCGCCGGGGAGCTGGAAGCCCACCAGGTCGGCCCCGAGCAGCCCTTCGACCAGGTCCTTGCGCCACGGCAGCCGCCAGAACAGCTCCGTCGGCGGGAACGGGATGTGCAGGAAGAACCCGATCCGCAGGTCGGGCCTGAGCTTGCGCAGCATGGCGGGCACGAGCTGGAGCTGGTAGTCCTGCACCCAGACGACCGCGCCCTCCTCGGCCGCGTCGGCGGCGGCCTGGGCGAAGCGCTGGTTGACGCTGCGGTACGTCTCCCACATCTCCCGCTCGAACACCGGCGTCACCACCACGTCGTGGTAGAGCGGCCACAGGCTGGCGTTGGAGAAGCCCTCGTAGTACAGCTCCACCTCGCGGGCCGACAGCGGGATGGGGATGAGGCTCATCCCGTCCTGCTCGAACGGCTCCAGCTCCTCGTCCGGCGCGCCGTGCCAGCCGGCCCAGGCTCCGTGGCGGCGCTTCATCACCGGAGAGAGAGCGGTGACGAGCCCCCCTGGACTCCTGCGCCACGAGGCCGTTCCGTCCGGCTCGATCGTCCGGTCCACCGGCAACCGGTTCGCGACGATCAGAAACGAGCTACGGCCAGTCACGCGCTCCTCCTCTATGGGGTCATGTGTCAGACAGGACCGCCGAGCGCGCGGCCCATGGCGGCCACCACCGCATCGGGCCCCGCGTGGGGGATGATCGCGGCGATGTGGGAGTCGGGCCTGATGAGCCATGCCTCATCCGGCCCGGCGCCGAGCCTTTCAGCGAGTGAGCCGGTTCCGTCCATCTCCGCGAGCCCGCGTACGGCGAGTGGCGCCGTAATGACCTTGCCCAAGACCTGTACAAACAAACGCGAATTACACATATCACCCAGCAACACCAGGAATCCATCCCGAGAAAGCTCCCGCAACCGGCCTCCCGGCAGCGGGGCGTCGGGCAGGATCACGCCGGGCACGGGTGGGCACGGCGTGCCCTTCGGCGGGCGGCCGGGGAAGGGCCGTGCGGGCTCAGGCGTGGTGAGCGGGGAGTCCACGTACCAGAAGGGCTCGGCGAAGCGCCCCGAGTCCACCTCGGCGGCCCGCCCGCCCTCCAGCGCGGCCCGCCGCCGCATCCGCTCCTCGGCGCTCCTGGGCGCGAGGAAGCGCATGGTGGCGCCGGTCACTTGCAGGTTCTCCAGGGCGGCCGCGTGCCGCTCGGCGTGGTACGACTCCAGCAGCCCCTCCCCCGCCCACCCGTTGAGCACGGAGGCCAGCTTCCAGGCCGCGTTCTCGGCGTCCGGCACGCCGGAGTTGAGCCCCCGCGCCCCGAACGGGGCCACCAGGTGGGCGCAGTCGCCCGCCAGCAGCACCCGTCCGACGCGCATGCGGGAGGCGATGCGGGAGTGGAAGCGGTAAGTGCTGTGCCAGAGCAGCTCGTACGGGCGGGCCCCGATGATTTGCCGGATTTTTCGCGCTATTTCAACATCTGTTGGGATGGAGTCTGGCGGGATCTGCCAGTCAATCCGGTACGTGCCCCCTGGGCAGGGATGGATGAGCACCTGCCGGCCCGGGTTCCAGACGGGGTCGAAGTAGAAGCGGCGCTCGTTCTCCCACCCCGGCAGGTCGGCCTTGATGTCGCAGATCAGGAACTGGTCGCCGAACGTCTCCCCGCCGAAGGAGACCCCCAGCGCCGCCCGTACGGACTGGGCCCTGGCGCCCGCGCAGGCCAGCGCGTAGGGGGCGCGCAGCAGCCGCCGGCCGCAGTGCACGGTGACGCCGGAGGCGTCCTGGGCCAGGCCGGTCACCTCGTGCCCCCAGCGCACCTCGATGAGCGGCTGCGCGGCGATCGCCTCGTCGAGGATCTGCTCGGTACGGGTCTGCGAGATGTTCACGCACGCCGGTAGCGGCCCCTCCCGCTCGAACGACCAGGAGAACAGCTCGCGGTCGCGGTAGTAGGTGCGGGCCGTGGTCCAGGCCAGCCCCTCCTCGGTCACCCTGCCCGCGCCCGCCGCGGCCCAGATGTCGAGCACGTCACGCTGCTGGCAGATGGACTTCGAGCCGCTCGGCCCCCGTGCCGGGCGCTGGTCGAGCACCAGCACCTGGACGCCCCAGCGGGCCAGCAGCAGCGCGGCGCTCTGCCCCACCGGGCCCGCCCCGATCACGATGACCTGCGCGCCGCTCGTCTCGGGGATCACGGCTGCAGTTCGTCCCACACGAGCCGGTCGCGCTCGGCGGTCCAGACGCGGGGCCGCTCGACGCCGTGCAGCTCGTCCCAGAGCCTGGAGACGTTGAACGGCAGGCAGTGCTCGAAGATCGGCCAGGACCCGTAGCGCGGCTCCAGGGCCCGGTGCGTCCGCTCGAACGCCTCCTTCAGCGACCCCGCCGCGCCCACCTCGCGCAGCATCACGGTCAGGAAGTCGCGGGTCTGCCCGATGGCCGCCGCCACGCCGTCGCTGCCCCTGGCCAGAACGCCCCGGCCGCCGATGAGCGTCTCGGCCCCGAACGAGGCCACCCGGTCGAGCGTCGCCGAGGCCCAGTCGCGGTGGAAGGCGTCGCCGGTGTAGAGGGCGGCCTGCGACTCCACCAGGTCGCCGGCGAACAGGATCCGCTGCTCGGGCAGCCAGGCCACCAGGTCGCCCTCGGTGTGGCCGCGCCCGCAGTACTGGAGCACCAGGTCGCCGCGCCCGCCGCCGAGGTCGATGGTGAACCGGTCGCTGAACGTCGCCGTGGGCCAGGTCAGGCCCGGGATCGAGGCGGGCTCCTGGAACAGGCGGGGCATCCTGGCGTACTCGCTGGCCCAGTCTTCCGCGCCGCGCTCGGCGATCAGGTCGCGGGTCTTCTCGTGGGCGACGACGACGTCCGCGTCGAACGCCGACGCGCCCAGCACCCTGACCGCGTGGTAGTGCGACAGCACCAGGTATCTGATCGGCTTGCCGGTGTGCTCGCGCAGCCGGGCCAGCCAGGCGCGGGCGGCCACCGGGGTGGCCAGCGCCTCGAAGCAGACGAGGAAGTCCTCGCCCTCGATGGCGCCGACGTTCGGGTCGCCCTCGGCGGTCAGCGCGTACACGCCCGGGGCGGGCATCTCCAGTGACTGCCTCTTCTCGCCGAGATCCGCCGACGAGGCGAACGGCTTGGCCATCGCTCCTCCTCCCGTCGTCCGCCCTCTTGACAGTGAAGTCCGGACGATGATTTGTTACCGAACATTCGGTCAGTTGACAAGGGAGAACTGCGTTGGAGAGCGCGCGTCGCATGATGAACGCCGACACCGCCTCCGCCGCCCTGGGCATCGAACCGACGGAGCTGGGCGAGGGCCGCGCCGTGTGCCGCATGACCGTGACCCGCCAGATGATCAACGGGCACGACATATGCCACGGCGGCTATGTGTTCCTGCTGGCCGACACGGCGTTCGCATGCGCGTGCAACAGCCGCGGCCCGGTCACGGTCGCGGCCGGCGCGGAGATCGCCTTCGTCTCCCCCGCCCGCCTGGGCGACGTGCTGGTGGCCGAGGCCGCCGAGCGGACCCGTTTCGGCCGCAGCGGCATCTACGACGTCACCGTCAGAAGACAGGAAGACGGTCAGGTGGTCGCGGAGTTCCGCGGCCGGAGCCGGGAGCTGAAGTGAGACTCGGAGATCCCCCTGCCCCGCACGAGCTCGACCCGATCGAGCGGGTGTCCCGCGACGAGCTGATGGCGCTGCAACTGGAGCGCCTGCGGCGCACCCTCAGCCACGCCTACCACAACGTCCCCGTCTATCGGGACAAGTTCGACCGGGCCGGGGTGCACCCCAATGACTGCAAGGAACTCGCCGACCTGGCGAAGTTCCCCTTCACCACCAAGCAGGACCTGCGCGACGGCTACCCGTTCGGCATGTTCGCCGTGCCCCGCGAGCAGGTCGCCAGGATCCACGCCTCCAGCGGCACCACCGGCCGTCCGACCGTCGTCGGCTACACCAGCGCCGACCTCGACGTCTGGGCGCAGGTCATGGCCCGCTCGATCCGCGCCTCCGGCGGGCGGCCCGGCGACATCGTGCACGTGGCCTACGGCTACGGCCTGTTCACCGGCGGGCTGGGCGCCCACTACGGGGCCGAGCGGCTGGGCTGCACCGTGGTGCCGGTCTCGGGCGGCATGACGCCCCGGCAGGTGCGGCTCATCACCGACTTCCGGCCCGACATCATCATGGTCACGCCGTCGTACATGCTGGCCCTGCTGGACGAGTTCGCCGCGCAGGGCCTCGACCCGCGCGCCTCGTCCCTGCGGGTCGGCATCTTCGGCGCCGAGCCGTGGACCGACAGCATGCGCGCCGAGATCGAGGAACGCTTCGACCTGCACGCCGTGGACGTCTACGGCCTGTCGGAGGTGATGGGCCCCGGCGTGGCCATCGAGTGCGTCGAGTCGAAGGACGGCCTGCACATCTGGGAGGACCACTTCTACCCCGAGACCGTCGACCCGTTCACCGGCGAGCCCGTCGGGGAGGGTGAGACGGGTGAGCTGGTCTTCACCAGCCTCACCAAGGAGGCCATGCCGGTCATCCGCTACCGCACCCGCGACCTGACCCGGCTGCTGCCCGGCACCGCCAGACCGGCCTTCCGCCGGATGGAGAAGGTGACCGGGCGGACCGACGACATGATCATCCTGCGCGGCGTGAACGTCTTCCCGACCCAGATCGAGGAGATCGTGCTGGGCGTCGAGGGCCTGTCGCCGCACTTTCAGCTCCACCTGACCCGGCCCGATCGGCTCGACGTGATGACGGTCATGGTCGAGGCGCGTCCCGGCCTCGGCGACGGGCGCGCGCGGGCCGGGCAGGCGCTGCGCAGGGCGGTCAAGGACAGCGTCGGGGTGAGCGTGGAGGTCGAGGTGGTCGACCCGGAGACGCTGGAGCGGTCGGTGGGCAAGCTCAAACGAGTCATCGACAAGCGTGATAATTGACGACATGGCCACCTCGAGCCCCACCCGTCAGCGCAGGCGCGGGCACGACCCCGAGTCGGTGCTGTCGATCGCCGTGGGCGTGTTCAACGAGCGCGGCTACGACGGCACCAGCATGGAAGACCTCGCCAGGGCGCTCGGCGTCACCAAGTCGGCCATCTACTACCACGTGCCGGGCAAGGAGCAGCTCCTCGCCCGTGCGCTGGACCGGGCGCTGGACGGGCTGTTCGAGATGGTGACCGACGAACGCGCGCTCTCGGGGGCGGCCATCGACCGGCTGGAGTGGGTCGTCCGGCAGAGCGTGCGCATCCTCGTCGACCGCCTGCCGTACGTGACGCTGCTGCTGCGTGTGCGCGGCAACAGCCGTACCGAGCGGGCGGCGCTGGAGCGGCGGCGGGAGTTCGACCGCTTCATCAGCGGCCTGGTCAAGGAGGCGGCGGAGGAGGGCAGCATCCGGGCCGACGTCGATCCCGGCCTGGTGACGCGCCTGCTCTTCGGCTCCGTGAACTCGATCACGGAGTGGTACCAGCCGGCCCGTGGCGCCTCGGCCGACGCCCTGTCGGACGCCCTGCTCAAGATGACCTTCGACGGCCTGCGCTCCGGCGTGGCCTGACGGCTGGACCCGCCGCGGGGACCCGCGTGGGGCCGGACCCGGGTGACGGGCGGAAGATCCGCGGCTCAGCGGTCGAGCTCGCCGCGGCTGTCCGACTCGACGGACGGGCCCCGCGGCCCCCGGACCAGCGGGTGCTTGCCGCGCAGGTCGTTGCGGACGGCCTCGCCGAGCTTCTTCGTCGCCATGCGGTTGAGCGCGCCCCCGGCGACGGCGCCGGTCAGGAAGGGCCCGAACGTGGTCAGATGGCGCCCGAGCGTACGCATGAGGCGGTTGCGCAGCGCCGTCTTGGTGGCCGCCCCGAGCGCCAGGGAGACGGACGTGGGGGCGAGCGGGTCGATGCCGCGTTGTCTGGCCCAGGCGGCGGTGAACGCGGCGGCGCGCTGGGCTCCAGAGCCCTCGACGCGTACGCCGTAGACCTCGTGCAGCTCGGCCAGCAGCTTGACCTCGACGGCGGCGACGACGATGGTCTCGGCGACGAGCTGGGCGGGGGCGGAGAGCAGGAGGGGTGGCGCGGCGAACTCGGCCGCCGCCAGTGCTCCGCCGATCGCGCCGACCGCCATCGTGGCCTTCTGGGCGGTACGCACCAGATCGTCGGCGAGTTCTTCGCCGGTCAGGCCGTGATGATGCTCGGCAAGAGTGTGCAGATCCCTGATCGGGATGCGCGGCGCGATGTTGAGGAAGACGTCTGCCAGCCAGCGTCCCCGGCCTGCGCCGGATGCCCGTGCCCGCTTCGCCCCGGCGGAGAGCGTATGGGCTAGGCGGCCGAGCAGCCTGCGCCGCTCGGCCGGCTCGAGCTCACCGGACGTGGTGAGCCTGCCTACGAGCTCGCCGACCTCACGTTCGGGGTCGGCGACCTCACTGCCTGGTTGCCGATCTTTCTCGGGTACGGCCACGCGATGCCTCCGTGTCTTCATGGTCGCGATCGCTCAGGTCTGGCGGGTTTCCGAGGTGTGTTCCCACTGGCCTGAGTCTGTCGCTCCAGAAATTAGGCGGCGCACTCCCGGCAGACCTGCTGGCCGTTCTTCTCGGAGGCCAGTTGGCTGCGGTGGTGCACCAGGAAGCAGCGCGAGCAGGTGAACTCGTCAGCCTGACGGGGGATCACCCGCAGGGACAGCTCTTCGTTCGACAGATCCGCACCGGGCAGTTCGAGCGACTCGGCAAGATCGGTCTCGTCGATGTCGATGCTGCCTGAAGACTTGTCGGTGCGCCGCGCCTGGAGCTCCTGGAGGCTGTCCTCCCCCAGGTCGTCGTCTGTCTTGCGCGGGCTGTCGTAGTCGGTAGCCATTGTGCTTACTCCATCCCCCTCATCTATATGTCTTCGCGCTCACCGCGCGTCTTGTAACGTCCGGGAAGCCCATCTTGTGCCCGTTCCGTCGGGGAGATTTCCCATCGGTACCCCGCGGAAACGGACAACGAACCTCCCAACACGGACGGGCCTGCCGCCGATGGCAATGGTTAGCCAAATATGGCGAAACCCACAGCCTTGGCGTCATGCACCACCGTGTTCGACGGCACATCCAACCACATGTGCGGCGTGAATGAGACGCCCCCCGGGGCTCAACACGCACATCTGCGCGCGGACGAACGCCCCTGAATGGCACGGACGTCAGCGCCTCGGCAGTTGAATGGTCACGACGAGCCCTCCACCATCACGCGGCACGGCGGTCACGTTGCCCCCGTGCGCCTGTACCACCGCACGAACGATGGACAGCCCCAGACCCGATCCCTTGGCCGAATCCACACGGTCCGCGTGGAGTCTCCTGAACGGCTCGAACAGGCTGTTCACCTCGTACGCCGGGACGTGCTGCCCCGTGTTGGCCACCTGAACAACCAAGGCACCGTCCGCCATTCCCGTCCGGATCCAGACTTTTCCATTTTCGGGAATGTTGTACTTGACCGCGTTCTCGAGCAGGTTGCTGACCGAGCGCTCCAGGAGCACCGGATCGCCTATGGTAGGCGCGCTGACCAGATCGGCGCTCACGGTCACGCCGTGCTCCTCGGCGAAGGGCGCGACCTGTTCCACGGCCGTCTGGGCGACCTCCTTGACGTCGAGCGGCTTGCGCACGGCCAGCTCGCGTTCGCTCCTGGCGAGCAGCAGCAGCCCCTCGATGAGCTTCTCGTTGCGCGCGTTGACCTCGAGGAGGGTACGGCCCAGCGCCTTGAGATCCTGCGACGCCTCAGGGTCCGACAGGGCGATCTCCAGGACCGTCCGGTTGATCGTGAGGGGGGTGCGCAGCTCGTGCGAGGCGTTGGCCACGAACCTGCGCTGGGTGTCGAAGGCGACGTTGAGCCTGGTGAGCATGGCGTCGAAGGTGTCGGCCAGCTCCTTCAGCTCGTCGCTGGGACCTTCGAGGGCGATGCGCTGGTGGGCCAGGGTGCTCTCGGACAGCTTGCGCGCCGTGGCCGTCATCCTGGCCACCGGCCGCAGCGCCCGGTCGGCCACGAAGTAGCCGATGATGAGCGCCAGGATCCCCACGCCCACCAGCGCCATCACCGAGTTCCTGAGCACCGCGTCCCTGGCGTACTGCACCGCCACCGGCTGGAAGGCGCGCATGGCCTGCTGGAGCTGCGCGTCGAAGGTCGGCGACAGGTTGGTCTGGAAGGTGGGCCACGCCTCGCTGATGGCGTTGCCGACGATGGCGTAGACGGAGAAGAGCAGCACGGCCGCGGCGGCGAACACCAGCGCTCCATAGGTGAGCGTCAGCCGCCACCGGATGCTGACCTTGCCGGGAAGGTCCTTCACACGTTCCATAGTGGAGCGTGGGGCCGCCGGTTGCCCAAACGGAGGGGGGCCGTCCCACACGGGCGGCCCGGCGGGCGGCGGGGCCTCCTGCACGCGCGTGGCCTTCCTGGACGAATGCGGGCTGATCATCGGATGCGTCGGGCCCGCCTCGCGCTCTGGCCTGTCGGTCACAACTTGTACCCAACCCCGGGCACGGTCTCGATCACCTGAGGCTCGCCCAGCTTCTTCCGCAGCGTCATCATGGTCACGCGGACCACGTTCGTGAAGGGATCGATGTTCTCGTCCCACGCCTTGTCCAGCAGGTCCTCCTGGCTGACGACGGCGCCCTCGGCCCGCATCAGCTCCTCGAGCACCGCGAACTCCTTCTTGGTCAGCACGACCTCTCTGCCGTCGCGCTCCACCAGCCGCTTGCCCGGGTCGAGCCGGATCCCGGCCCGCTCCAGCACGGGCGGCAGGGCAGGGGCGGAGCGGCGGCCGAGCGCGCGGACCCTGGCGACCAGCTCGATGAACACGAACGGCTTGGCCAGGTAGTCGTCGGCACCGAGGCCCAGCCCCTCGACCTTGTCGTCCACGTCGCCGGACGCGGTCAGCATGAGGATGCGCGAGGCCGACCGTTGCTCCACCAGCCGACGGCACACCTCGTCACCGTGCACGACCGGCAGGTCACGGTCGAGCACGATCACGTCGTAGTCGATGTAGGACGTGCGCTCAAGGGCGCCCCCGCCGTCGTACGCGACGTCGACGGCCATCGCCTCGCGGCGCAGCCCGGTCGCGATCGCGTCCGCGAGCACCCGCTCGTCCTCTACCACCAGCACGCGCACGCCTGGCACACCTCTCTCCGGTTCCGGTCACTCATTCTGCCCACAGCATCGATAAGCGCACGGTAAGGCATGTTCAGGCGTTGGTACGCCCTGGTGCGGCGAAGCACGGAGAAATTCATGTTTCGGGGTGTGACCAGCCGGGGTATGCCTGCGAGACACCCATTGCCCGGACTTCATCCGGCATTGGGAGACTTCACCCCCCGCACAGTTCGAACCCCCAGGGAGTAGGTGAGATGGGCGAGTTCACGACCACGATCGAACACCGCCTCGACCAGGCTTACAAGGGCCTCCGGGAGGCCCGTATCGTCGGCGACGACTACCTCGCCGACACCCTCACCGCCGAGATCGAGGATCTGCGCAGGCTGGCCGACGATCACGGCATCCCGTTGCCCCGTTGACCGAGCGAAACGGCCGGAGCCCGGCTCCGGCCGTTTCGCGCCTCCATCCCCGACGGCACCCGGGCGAGGCTCGCGTCAGGAGTCGCGTTCCGGGTTCAGCGGGGCCAGGAGGTCGTGCAGCTCCTCGAACAGGCCCTGAGCCGCGCACAGCGCGTAGTCGGGGCTGACCGGCCTGCCGCGCAGCCCGCCGAGCCGGGCCCCCGACTCGGTGGCGACCAGCCCGGCCGCGGCGTAGTCCCAGTAGTTGACGCCGCGCTCGTAGTACGCGTCCACCCGGCCCGCCGCCAGCGAGCAGAGGTCGATGGCGCACGAGCCGCCGCGCCGGATGTCGCGTACGCGCGGCAGCACCTTCGCCACCACCTCGCCCTGGACCTCGCGCCGCGCCTTGGAGTAGCCGAAGCCGGTCGCGACCAGGGCCCGCGCCAGCGGCACCCCGGTGTTGCAGCGCAGCCGTTCGCTCCCCAGCCAGGCGCCCTCGCCGAGCGCCGCCGTGTAGACCTCGCCGCGCTGCGGCACGTTGACGACCCCGGCCACGACCTGGCCGCCGACCTCGACGGCGATGGACACCGCCCAGTCCGGCAGGCCGTACAGGAAGTTGACGGTGCCGTCGACGGGGTCGACGATCCAGCGCACGTCGGACTCGCCGGGCGCCTCTCCCCCTTCCTCGCCGAGAATCCGGTCGCCGGGCCTGGCGGCCAGGATGCGTTCGCGGATCAGCTCTTCCGACGCCTTGTCCAGGGCGGTGACCACGTCGGTGGGGCTGGACTTGGTCTCGACCTCGCCGGACATCGTGGGCCGCTTGGCCAGCAGCATGTCACCGGCCTCGCGGGCGATGTCGGCGGCGAGCCGCAGGAAGGCCGTCATCAGGCCACCGAGTCCGGGCGCTTCCACTCCTGGCCGAGCACGTGGTGGGCCAGGAAGGCCAGGACCGTCTCGTACCAGGCGACGGAGTTGCCGGGCTTGAGGATCCAGTGGTTCTCGTCGGGGAAGTACAGGAACTTCGACTCCACCTCGCTGCGCCGCAGGTCCCACCACAGCCGCAGGGCCTCGCCGATCGGCACCCGGTAGTCCTTGTCGCCGTGGATGACGAGCAGCGGGGTGGTGATCTTGTCCAGGGCGTGGTGCGGTGACAGGAGCTGGTAGCGCTCGGAGCCGGGCTCGCCGAACTCGCGCTGCCAGTACATGGCCAGGTCGGTGGTGCCGGCGAACTGGTCGAGGTGCCACAGTGAGGCGTGGGTGACGATGGCCTTGTAGCGGTCGGTGTGACCGGCGAGCCAGTTGGCCATGTAGCCGCCGAACGAGCCGCCCATCGCGGCGATGCGCTCGCGGTCGATGTCGTCCCTGTCGAGGACGGCGTCCACGATCGCGTCGAGGTCGGCCTGGGTGCGCGGGCCCCAGTCGCCCCAGCCCCGGTCGATCATGTGCTGGCCGTAGCCGGTGGACAGGCAGGGGTCGGGCAGGAGCACGGCGTACCCGTGCTGCACCATGATCCACGCCTGCCAGCGCCACTGCCAGTCGTTCCACGAGGCGACCGGGCCGCCGTGGATCCACAGCAGGAACGGCGCGGGGTCGGCGGCCGAGGCGCCCTCGGGCAGGGCGAGCCAGCCGCGGATGGTGGCGCCGTCGTCGGCGGTGGCGGTGACCTCGGTCAGCGTGCCGGACACCGCGGGTCGCGGCGCGGGCGAGGGCAGGGCGGCGATCTCGCCGGTGACGGCGTCGATCCTGGCCGGGGCGGGCGCGAGGTCGACGGCGCTGTGCACCGCGTAGACGAAGCGGCCGTCGGGTGACGGGTTCAGCTCGCGGTAGGCGGCGTCGTCGCCGGTGAGCCGGGTGGCCTCGCCGTCCAGCGGGACACGGAAGACCGGGCGGCGGCCCTGGAAGTCGGCGGTGAGGTAGACGGCCGAGGAGTCGGGCGCCCACGCGACGTCGTCGGGGAACAGATCGGGAGCGTACGCGCGACCCTGCCCGGTGGCGAGGTCGGCGATCCACAGCTCGCTGCGCGCCGAGACGTCCAGCCCGGTGTGGCGCTCGCGGGAGCAGGCGATCCTGGCGCCGTCGGGGGAGATCGCCAGCGGGCCGCCGAAGTCGTGGTCCGCGTCGGTGAGCAGCACGCGGCGCTCGCCGGTGGCCACGTCGATGGCCACCAGGTCGGCCCGCCATTCGCCCTTCGGCAGGTAGGTGCGCCAGGTGGTGATCACGGTGGCGCCGTCGGGGGTCAGCTCGAACGCGCCCTCGCGCAGCGCCTCACCGGCGTCGGGGGTCAGGTCGCGTACGTCCTCCAGCCGGTCGTCACCGAGCCTGGCCGCGAACAGCCGGGCGCGGCCGGGGCCGAGGTCGTGGTCCCAGAAGCGCATCGGGTAGCCCTCGAACAGGACGGCGCTGATCCCGGCGTCCTTGCGGGCCTTGCGCGTGTCCTCCTCCGCCGACTCCTCGCCGTCGAGCACGTCGGCGGAGAACACCACCACGTCGCCGGCCGTGCGTACGGCGCCGATGCCGCCGGGCCTGGTGGCCACCTGGCGGGCCTCACCGCCCGCGCGGGGCAGCAGCCACAGCGAGGAGACCTCGTCGCCGGAGTCCTTGACGGTGGGGTCGGGGCGGGCGGAGGTGAACAGCACGTCGCCCGCGGCCGTGAAGACCGCGGCGCCCTCGCCCTTGGCCGAACGCGTCAGCCGGTACGGTTCGCCGTCCAGTGGGATCGCCCAGAGCGCGGTGCCGAACGACTTGCCGTCGGGGTTGAGTGACTGAACGGTGGAGATCAGCCTGGAGCCGTCGGGAGAGAGTCTCAGCGAGAGGACCCGGGGGATGGCCACATAGTCACGAATGTCATTGAATGCGCTCACTCGATCGAACCTACCTCCCGGGAGTGACCATGGACACTCCGCCATAGGGTTGTCACGTGGGAATTTACGACGCCTTGCTGGTCCTGTCGTTCGGCGGCCCCGAGGGGCCCGACGACGTGATGCCGTTCCTGGAGAACGTCGTGCGCGGCCGGGGTGTGCCACGCGAGCGCCTGCTGGAGGTGGCCGAGCACTACCAGAGCTTCGGCGGGGTCAGCCCGATCAACCGGCAAAACCGTGACCTGGTCGAGGCGCTGCGCCCGATCGCCGGGGTGCCGGTCTACTGGGGCAACCGCAACTGGCACCCGTTCGGCGAGGACACCGTGCGCGAGATGCGTTCCGACGGCGTCAGGAAGGCCGCGGTGTTCGCCACGTCCGCGTTCGCGGGCTACTCGAGCTGCCGCCAGTACTACGAGGACATCGACCGCATCTCGGTCGAGGGCGGCCCCGAGCTGGTGAAGCTGCGCCACTACGGCGAGCACCCGGGCTTCGTGGCGGCGATGGCCGAGCACACGCGGGCGGCGCTGGAGCGGCTCGGCCGCGACGACGCCCGGCTGGTCTTCACCGCCCACAGCATCCCGGTGTCCATGGCCGAGACCGCGGGCCCGTCGGGCGGCCTGTACGAGGCGCAGCTCCGCAGGAGCGCCGAGTTGGTCAACCAGGCGCTGGGCCGCACGCAGCCGTGGGACCTGGTGTGGCAGTCGCGCAGCGGGCCGCCGCAGGTGCCGTGGCTGGAGCCGGACGTGTGCGACCACCTGCGCAAGACCGACGCCGGCTCGGTGGTGCTGGTGCCGATCGGGTTCGTCTCCGACCACATGGAGGTGGTCTACGACCTCGACACCGAGGCCAGGGCGGTGGCGGCGGAGCTGGGCCTGCCGATGGAGCGGGCGGCGACGGCCGGCACGCATCCGAGGTTCGTGCGGATGGTGCGTGAGCTGATGGAGGAGCCCGAGCCCGTGCCGTGCCCGCTCACCTGCTGCCCGCCCCCGCGCAGGCGTCCCCAGGCGGCTCAGGCGCCTCACGTGCCTCAGGCGCCTCAGGTGTAGGTGCGGGCGTACGCCGCGGCGATCCCCATGACCTTGTTCACGTAGTCCCACGAGTGGTTGTAGAACCAGATCGCCTTGCGCAGCTTCTCGCCGCCCTGCCCGGCCTTGTTGGCGCACAGGTAGTTGGCCGCGCCGGGCACGGCGTCGTACGCGCTCCAGATGTCCTTCTTGCCGTCACCGTCGCCGTCCACGCCGTACGCCTTCCAGGTGGCGGGCATGAACTGCATGGGCCCGAGCGCGCCCGCGCTCGACGGCCCGTTGTTGCGGCCGTGCCCGCTCTCCACCTGGCCGATCGCGGCCAGCACCGTCCACGACAGCCCAGGGCAGCGGGTGGCGGCGGCCTTGTAGAGCTCCAGGTAGCTGCCAGGGCGGCCGACCGTGACCTGCTGCGGTTGTTCGGCGGGCTGCTGCTGCTTGGGCGTGCGGGCGGCCGCGTCCAGCATGACGACCTGGGCGTTCTTGCCGAGCGCCTTGCGCACGCCCGACTCGCTGATCTTGCCCTCCTTGCCGTGCAGCAGCACCGCGACGCCCTGCGCGAACCCCAGTGACCGGCCCGCGTCCGCGCTGATCAGGCCGTCGACGCCGGAGAGCCCGAGCGTGGCCGAGGCCGCGACGCGCAGCCGGGGACCGCCGTCCACCTGGTAGAGGCCGCCCAGGACCATCCCGAACTTCTTCATCGAGCCGGCGTCGACCACCAGCTCGCCCCTGTCCAGCGCGCTCCACACGGCGGGCTGGTCGGCGACGGGCCCGGGCGTCCAGGAGCGGAAGCCGGACGGGTCGACGGCCAGCAGGTTGAGCGTGGTGCCCGACACCTTGACCGCGCCCGCGTCCACGACCGTCACCTTCTGCACGTGCGCCAGCTCGCTCAGCTCGAACCTGGTCTCCTTCGGCACGGTGCCCGCGGCGACGGCCAGCACGCGCGGCGGGGTCGGGGTGACGCCGGGGCCGCCCTGCCCGAAGTCCTGGACCGGCGCGGCGCTGGGGACGAGCCGGTCGAGGCCGGCGGCGGCGGTCTGCTGGGCGAGTGGCTGCCTGCGCGCGGGTTCCCGCGCGCTCTTGACCAGGTCGTCGCCCATGATCACGACAACGCCGCCGGGCGCCGCCGTGACCGCGAGCACAGCGGCGGCGATGAGCATGACCGCACGGAGCGTGGGAAGACCCGACACTCGGGACACGTTAACTCACCCCGCCGGTAAAGCACTTGCCAGCAGGACATACGGTGCGTAATGGTTGGGTGCTTTCGTAAGGAGGAAAGAACGTGGTCGGGCCTTACCGGGGGTTGTTCGAGAGGCCCGGAGTCAAAGCGTTCGTGCTGGCCGGGCTCATCGGCCGGATGCCTATGTCGATGCTGGGCATCGGCGTCATTCTGCTGGTCTCCACGCTCACCGAGTCGTACGCCACCGCCGGCGCGGTCGCGGCCACCACCAATGTCGCCTTCGCCGTGGCGGCGCCCCTGTCGGGGCGGCTGGTGGACAGGTTCGGGCAGGGGCGGATCATCCCGCCGTTCGTCGTCGTCAACGCGCTGGCGCTGGCGGCGCTCATGGTCTTCGCCGGGTCCGGGCTGCCCGAGTGGACGCTCTACGCGTCGGGCCTGATCGTGGGCGCCACCTCGTTGTCGATCGGCTCGATGGTGCGGGCCCGATGGTCGGTCATCTACGGCGGGTCGGGCAGGCTGCACGCCGCGTTCGCGTTCGAGTCGGTGGCCGACGAGGTCGTCTTCGTCACCGGGCCCGCTCTGGTGACGGTGCTGGCGACCGCGGTGAATCCGTACGCGGGGCTGATCGTGGCGCTGGTGTGCATGTTGCTCGGCTGCCTCGCGCTGGCGTCGCAGCAGCGTACGCAGCCGCCGATCCAGCAGGTCAGGTCGACGGAAGGCACACCCATCCTGATCCCGGGCGTGGCGCTGCTGGCGTGCGTCTCCCTGGCCCTGGGCGCGGTCTTCGGCTCGGTCGACCTGATCACGGTGGCCTTCGCCGAGGAGCACGGGGCCAAGGGGGCCGCGGGGTTCCTGCTGGCCTCGTTCGCGGGCGGGTCGATGGTTTCGGGGCTCTGGTTCGGCTCGCGCGACTGGCGGATCTCGCTGCGCGCCCGTTTCGTCAGGGCGCTGGCGCTGTTCGTGGTGGGGCTGACGCCGATCATGTTCATCAACCTCCCGTGGGTCATGGCCGGTGCGCTGTTCCTGGCCGGTTTCGCCATCTCGCCGACGCTCATCACGTGCTTCTCGCTCACCGAACGGCTGGTGCCCCAGTCGCTGCTCACCGAGGGCATGGCGTGGATCTCGACGGCCATCGGGTTCGGCGTGGCGGCCGGCGCGTGGGCGGGCGGGCGGCTCACGGAGACGTACGGGTCCTCCACCGCGTACGGCTTCTCCATCGCGGCGGCGGCGGTGGCCGTGGTCGTGGGGATCGGAGGTTCGGGTTTGCTGAGACTTCCCGAGGCTCCTTCACCCCCGAAGAGCTGATCCGCTACGGTCGGGAGATCCCTCGCAACACCCATCACACTGGAAGCACTAGTTATGTCCCGACACATCAGTTCACTTCTAGCTATCGCGGCTGTTTGCGTGACCCTTGCGCCGGCCCCAGCCTTCGCGCAGCAGGAGAAGAAGGAGCCGGTCGACTGCACGCAGGTCAAGTGCATCGCGCTGACCTTTGACGACGGGCCCGGCAAGTACGCGGGCACGTTGCTCGACACACTCAAGAAGTACGACGCCAAGGCGACGTTCTTCCTCGAGGGCCAGTACGTGAAGAGCCGCCCCGCCTACGTCAAGCGCATGGCCGCGGAGGGCCACGAGCTGGGCAACCACAGCTACAGCCACCCCGACTTCACCAAGATCGAGGCCGGGGCGGTCAAGAACGAGATCCAGAAGACCCAGGACGCGGTGAAGAAGGCGGCGGGCGTCGAGCCCAAGCTGCTGCGTCCGCCGTACGGGATGGCCGACCTGGCGACCTCCGACGTCGCCGCCGAGTTCGGCATGCCGATGATCCTGTGGACCGCCGGTTCGCAGGACTGGAGCTCGAAGAACGTCGAGGCCATCCAGAAGCAGACCCTGGCCGTGGCCAAGCCGAACGGCATCATCCTCATGCACGACTGGGTGAAGCAGACGGTCGACGGCATGCCCGCGCTGATCAAGACACTCAAGAACAAGGGCTACCACCTGGTGACGGTGTCCGACGTGATCAAGAACGAGAAGCTGGAGCCGGGCGACATCTTCCCCGTTCCCGCGGGCTGGGAGCAGTGAGTATCGTTCGCGTCTAGCCGGACGACGCTGGAGGGGTGCTCCGTGGCCTTCGTGAACTGGGCGCGCAACCAGTCGGGCACCCCCGCCGAGGTGCGTACTCCGGCCTCCGTGCCGGACGTCGTACGCGCCGTGCGCGACGCCGCCGCCTCCGGGCGGCGGGTCCGCATGGTCGGCACGGGCCACTCCTTCACCGGAGTGGCCCTCACCGACGGCATCATGCTCCGCCCCGGCGCGCTGACCGGGATCAGGTCGTGGGCGGACGACCGCGTCACCGTACTGGCGGGCACACCGGTGCGGGCGCTGAACGAACTGCTCCACGAACGCGGCCTCGCCCTGGCCAACATGGGCGACATCACCGAGCAGACCGTCGCCGGCGCGATCCAGACCGGCACCCACGGCACCGGACGCGACAGCGGCGGCCTCGCCGACCAGGTCACCGCGCTGGAGCTGGTGCTGGCCGACGGCACGGTGGCCAGCGCCGCGCTGGGCGAGGAACTGTTCGACGCCGCCCGGGTGGGGCTCGGCGCCCTCGGGGTGCTGACGGCTGTGACGTTACGGGCCGAACCGGCCTTCCTCCTGCACCACCGGCGGCGCAAACTCGGGCTCGGCGACATCCTCGGCTCACTCGACGAGCTGACCTCCGCGAACGAGCACCTCGACTTCTTCTGGCTGCCCCACACCGATGCCTGCCTGGTCAAGACCGGCAACCGCAGCCCGGGTCCGGCCCGGCCGCCCGGTGCGCTGCGGCACTGGCTGGACAACGTCTTCCTGGAGAACACGCTGTTCGGCGCGGCCTGTGCGCTCGGGGCCCGCTTCCCTGGGCTGATCCCGCGCGTCAACGAGGTCAGCGCGGCCGCGCTGGGGGAGTCGGAGTCGGTGGACGTCTCGTACCGGCAGTTCACCTCGCGACGGGACGTGCGCTTCCTGGAGATGGAGTACGCCGTGCCGCGCGACCGCCTGGCCCAGGCCCTGCGCGAGACGCGCGACCTCGTCGAGCGGATGGACTGGAAGATCACCTTCCCGGTGGAGGTGCGGGTGACGCCGCCCAGCGACGCCTGGCTGTCGACCGCGTACGGGCGGGCGTCGGCGTACGTCGCCTGCCACGTCTACCGGCCGACGCCGAACCCCGCGTACTTCGAGGGCGTCGAGGAGATCATGACCCGCCTGGGCGGACGTCCGCACTGGGGCAAGCTGCACACCAGGGACGCCGCCTACCTGGCCACGGTGTACCCGCGCTTCGCGGACTTCGTTGACCTGCGCGACCGGCTGGACCCCGGGCGGCTGTTCGCCAACGCCTACCTGGACACCGTGCTCGGCTGACTCGGGAACCCCGGCCGGGTGGCTCGGCTCACCCCGGGTGCTGCCCGCCCGCGCCGCCCGGCGCGGGCCGCGACGGGACGGCGGGCGTCTCGTCCCCCGTACCCGGCTCCTGCTCCTGCGGCGGCGGCGTGCTCGTGGCGGGATCGTCCGACGGCGGGAGCGAGCCCGAGCCCGGGTCTTCGGTCGTGGGTGTCGAGGAGGGCGTCGGCGTGGGCGTGGGCGTCGGCTCCCGGGTGGGGCGCGCGCTCGGCGTCCTGCTCGGCGTGGGGGTCGTGCCGGGCTCCGGGGTCCACGGCGCGCCGGTCTGCGGCGGCGGGTACGCGGGCGCCCGGCTCTCCGTCTCCCGTCCGGCCGGTGGCTCCCGGTCGTCGTCCCGCTGCTGGGCCTTCGCCGGGGTCTTGCCGGTGACCTGCTCGTGCACGGTCTGCTGGGCCGCCGCCTGGTAGACCAGGATGCTCCCCATGCTGATCCCGAACACGATCGCCGCCGCGGCCCCGACCTTCGCCCAGGGCAGCCGGCGGTCCCGCCGCACGCGGGGCAGGACCAGCGTGGAATCCTCCGTGCGTGGGGCCGGGCTCGCGTGCTGCTTGACCCGCTCTCCTGTGCGCTTGAGGTAGTGCGTGTAGATCGCCGTGCCGACGGTGCTGGCGACGCTGAACACCGCCGCCCCGATCACCGTCCCCGCCACGCCGAGGTACGACGCCGCCACGGCCGCCGTCACCGCCGCCAGGGCACTGCCCAGGATCTGCGGCATGCTCAGCTCGAACTTCCGCTGCCCGCCGCTCATCCCCCGGATCAGTCCTCTCTGTCATGCGTTCGGTAAAGAGCTGTCTCGTGAATAGACGCGAGTGCGTGTCCCGTTGTTCCTGTGACCTGCATGACAGGCACCCTTGTAACTCGTGCCCCGACGACTCGGCCTGCCCTCCGTGTATCTCGCCGCGGCCGTGGCAACGGCCGCCACGACCGCCGTACCCCTGGCCATGACGCCCGCCTCAGGACTCGCCCTGCGCGCCGCCCCGGTGGAGCCGGCCCGGTCCTACATCGTCACCGCCCGTGACCGGGTGGCCGCCCGCGATCTTGTCGGCGAGGTGCGCTGGCGCGTACGCCGCTACTACACCTCGGCGCTGCCGGGATTCGCGACCTTCCTCACCCCCGCCGAACTGGCCGAGTTGCGGGCCGACACACGGGTGCGCACGATCGAGCCGGACCGCGAGATCCACGCGATGACCGGGCGCGGCCCGTCCCGTCCCTCCGGCGGGCGGGCGAGCGGCGCCGGAGTCACCATGTACGTCGTCGACAGCGGCGTCGCGGTGCGCCGGGACGAGTTCGGCGACCGGGCCTGGCGCGCCTTCGACGCCACCGGCGGCACCGGACGCGACTGCGGCGGCCACGGTACCCGCCTCGCCTCCCGCGCCCACGACGGCGCGCCGAAGGCGGGGATCGCCTCGGTGCGAGTGCTCGGGTGCGGCGGCTCGGGGACGCTGGCCGACGTGCTGGCGGGGCTCGACTGGGTGCACCGGCACGCCCGCGGGCCCTCGGTGGCGACCCTGTCGTTCGACGGCGCCGACTCGCCCGCCCTGGCCAGGGCCGCCGGGTCGCTGTCGGAGTCGGGGGTGTTCGTGGTGACCGCGACCGACGGCGGCGCCTGCCGCGTCACGTCCGACGGCCGGGCGTTCTCCGGGCACGCGCCGTACCTGGCCGCGGCCGCCGCCCGTCACCTGGAGCTTCACCCGAACGCAGGTCCCGCCGTCCTGGCGTCCCGGCTCAACTGCGACACCGCCCGGGGCGCGATTCGCCAGAACCCGTCCGGGCCAAATAACCTCCTCATGCGCAACGGCGGGCTCTAGAGGAATGGACAACTCGAATGTGACCGGCGTCACATCACCCCGGGGCTATCCCAGGAAGGCGATGTTCGGACATGCCGGGTACGGTGCTGGCAGGCAACCGGCACACGCGAGAGACTCAAGGGTCCGGGGGAAGAATGGCGACGCTGACGAAGGGACTCGCATGCAGGAGCTCCGACTCGTCGCGGTGAGTGAGGACGGCACATATCTCGTGCTGGCGACTGCCGGGCGGGGCACGCGCTTCACCCTTCCCGTGGACGACCGGCTCCGTGCTGCCGTCCGCGGCAACTTCTCCCGTCTCGGCCAGTACGAGATCGAAGTGGAGAGTCCGTTGCGCCCCAAGGAGATCCAGGCCCGCATCCGAGCCGGAGAAACGGCCGAGGAGATCGCCGCGACCGCCGGGATCCCGGTCGAGCGCGTCCGCTGGTTCGAGGGGCCGGTGCTGCAGGAGCGGGAATACGTCGCCCAGCAGGCGCAACGTGTGTCCGTACGCATGCCCGGCGAGTCCGCGCCAGGGCCCACCCTCGGCGACCTCGTGGCGGAGCGGCTGACCAGGCGCGGCGTACCCACCGACGAGATCGACTGGGACTCCGCCAAGCGCGACGACGGCCTGTGGCGGGTCAAGCTCGGCTACGTCTGGAACGGTCACACCCGCCACGCCGAGTGGCTCTTCGACCCGCGCAAGCGCCACGTGACGCCCCACGACGACGAGGCCCTGCGGCTGTCGGCCGCCGACTTCGACCCCGAGCCGCCCGTGGTGGAGGACACCACGGTGACGCCGTTCGCGCCCCGGGTGGCCAAGCTGCAGCCGGTGCCGCCGCTGGCCTCCGACCCGCTGCCGTTCCCGTCCGTGGTGCGGCGCGAGCCCGAGGAGCCGGCGGTCGGCTACAACCCGCCGCCCAGGTCGCCGGAGACGGCGTACACGCGGGCGCCCGACATGCCGTCACGCGAGACGCCCTTCGACCGCGACCCCGGCCCGCGCCACGAGCCTCCGTCCCCGGAGCCCTTCCGCCACGAACCTCCGTCCCCGGAGCCCTTCCGCCCCGAACCACCGGCTCGCGAGACCGGCTACGCCCGCCCCGGCGACACCTCGTCCCGCCGCGGCGGGACTTCGCCGTGGCTGCCAGACTTCGGCTCGGGACGCACCGGCGACCGTGAGACCGACTCCATCTATGCCCCGGCCACCCCGCGCCCCACCGTCGAGGACCCCTCCGGCCCACACCCCACCCGCCCAGGCGGGGAGGACCAGGCCCAACCGCACCCCACCCGGCCCGCCGTCGACGACATGTCCGGCCCGCACCCCGCCCGTCCTGGTGGGGAGAACCAGGCCCACCCGCACGCCACCCGGCCTGGTGGCGAGGACCCGGCAGCCCCGCACTTCACCCGGCCCGCCGTGGAGCAGCCGACCGTCGCCACCGACCGTGACCGGCCGCCCGCACGCCCGGAGCCGCCGGCCGCCCGCCTCGACGCCCCGGTCGCGCCGACGCCCTCCCCTGCCGCGCACGCGACGCCCACCGCCGACACGCGTCCCCTCGCGCAGAGCGAGCCGACCGCGCAGGGCTACCCGGCCGCGCACGATCGTCCGGCCGCGCAGGACCACCGTCCGGCAGCCCAGGAGTGGCAGACCGCGCAGCCGATGGAGACGTCGGCCGTCGCCCAGGACGAGCCGAGCACCCCCACCCCGGCCCAGCCGACCACCGCCTCGACACCCCAGCCGAGCCCCGCGCCGACCGGCCAGTGGACCGCGCCCGAAGCCCGGCCAACCACGCCGTCCCAGGGCACCACCGCCATGACTGCCAGGGACGAGCCCGCGCCGGAAACCCCGCACGCCACCGTGGCGAGCGGCGACCTGGCCACCACCGAAGCACAGCCCACCGCCGCACCGGCCCAGCACACCGCCGTAGCGAGCGGCGACACCACCGCGACCGGAGCGCAGCCCGCTGCCGCACCCGCCCAGCACGCTGCCACGCCGAGCGCCGCCGCCGTGACAAGCGCGGACGCCGCCGTGACCGGGACGCAGCCCGCCGCCACACCGGCCCAGGGCACCGCCGCCATGGCGGTTCAGCCGACCGCCGAGCCTGCACCGGCCGCGTCCACTGCATCCGCCGCGTCGGCTGCACCGGCCGCGTCCACTGTTCCGACCGGACCCGCCGCGACGGCCGCCTCGACGCCGCAACCGGACACCGAGCCCACGCCGGACGCGACCGTGACGCCGGTCCCGGAGCACACCACGACGTCCGCCACTCCTCAGGCGTCCACCACCCCGCAGACGTCCACCGCTCCGCAGACGGCTGCGGTCACGGAGACGGCTGCCGTCGCGGAATCGCCCGCCGCCGTCGCCGAGCCCGCCGCCCGTGCGGATGTCGTGTCGGAGGACGGGCCCCAGGTCCAAGAGGCGCAGGTCCAAGAGGCGCAGGTCCAAGAGGCGCAGGTCCAAGAGGCGCAGCGCCAGGAGGCCAAGGTCCAGGAGACGGCTGCCGAGCATGCGGCCACCGTCGCCCTGCCGAGCGCGCCCGTGCAGTCTGCGCCCGTTACGGAGCCCAAGGCCGAAGCCGCTATCGCCACACCGGCCGAGGCGGCGACCACCGCCGCTCAGCCGGAGACGGCCGCCACGGAGACCGCCGCCGGTGCGCCCACGGAGTCCGTCACGAGGACCGCCACGGAGTCCGTCGCTGCCGCCTCTGTTGCCGAACCCGCTTCGGGATCCACGGCCGCCGACCCGATCGCGGCATCCACGACCGCCGAGCCCGTCGAAACGTCCACCGTCGCTGAGCCCACTGCGGCATCCACCGCAGCCGAGCCCGCTGCCGAGCCCGCTGCCGAGCCCACGGTCACCGAGCCCGCTGCCCCGGCCGCGTCCGCTGAGACCGTCCCGGCCGCCGCTGCCACGCCCCAGCCCCCCGAGACGGAGACCACCGAGGCCCGCGACACCGTCGAGAAGACCACCGAGAAGGCCGACAAGCCGGAGACGCCGGAGAGCACCGATGGCGGCACGACCGTCACTGCCGTGACGACCCCAGCCGAGACCGCCGCCGAGCCTGCCTCGCCCACGACGTCGCCCGCGCCCGGGAAGCCCACCGCCACGGAGACACCGGCCGCTCCCGAGCAGCCGACCGCGCCGACCTCCGAGCGGCCGACCGCTGAGCAACCGGTCACCGAGCAACCTGTCGCCGAGCAGCCCGTCGTCGTCGAGAAGGTCGTCGAGAAGAAGGCCGTTCAGCGCGAGCGGGAGCCCGAGCAGCCCGCCGCGGAGGCCAGGCCGCCGCGGCCCGCGCCGAAGCCGAAGCCCGCCCCGGCGGTCCCGGCCGCGCGGACGGGCAAGGACGAGGTCAAGGAGGAGCCGCCCGTACCGGTGCCGTCGCCTCCGCCCGCTCCGGCCGCCCGCCAGGCGCGCAAGGGGTCGAGGGGCCGCCGGGCGTCCGTGCCGACGTGGGACGAGATCATGTTCGGCGCCCGCCGCCAGGACTGACCGCCGCTCCCACCCACGCCAGGACGCCCTGGACGGGACGCCGCACGCCACGAGACCTGCGGGGCCACACCGCGTCAGGACGCGTCGCGTTCCAGGAACGGCGCCAGCCATTCGGGCGTGACCTCCGTGGGGAAGGCCGTCCCCTCGCTCACCGACACGTCGATCGCCGAGTAGCCGCCCTTCCCGGCTCCCACCCCCGCGATCAGCGTGAGGACCCCGGCCCGCCGCTGGAACCAGGTCTGCCGTAGCCGCCAGCCCACCACGGCCCGGCGTTCGACCACGGCCTGGGCGCGGCGCAGCGACCCCGACCGCACCGCCAGCCGGACGCCGTCGTAGCCGTGGCCCAGCGAGGCGTACCGGTCGAGCCCCAGCGGCACCCCGACGCCCGCCAGCAGCAGCGCGAACACCAGCAGGGTCCACCACAGGATCGACCCGGTGGCCCACGCCGCCGCGGCGCTCAGCACGGCCACGACCAGCCAGGGGAAGACCGCACGGAACAGACGGCGCCTGCGCGCCACGGGCGGGTGGGCACCGAGCGGGCCGTGGTAGGGCCCGACCGCGTCGCCGGTCACCTGGAAGGCCACCTCGCGCGGTACGTCCGGCAGGAGCTGCCCCCGCGTCTCCGAGTCGCCCAGCCCCGTCACGATGGCCCAGACGCGGGCGACCCCGGCCCAGCGTTCTGGCAGGCCCTCCACGATCTCGTAGCCGCGTACCCGCTGGGACTCCAGCGACACGCTGCGCCGGTTGACCAGCCCGCGCTCCGCCACCAGGTAGCCGTCACGGCGCTTGAGCTGGAAGTCCCAGTTGAAGATCGCGTACATGAGCCCGCCCGCGAACGGCATGGCCAGCACGAGCAGCACCGCCACGGCCAGCAGGAAGTAGGGGTGCTCCCACAGCCACTCCCCCGCGCTCCAGGCGGTGTCCCCGCTGATGCCGAAGTTGTCCCCGAGCTGGAACGCCAGCCCCACCGCGCCACCGGCGAACGCGAAGGGCGTGAGCAGGTACGCGCCCGACAGCGGCCCGTACAGCAGCCATTTGCGGGGCACGCGGATGATGGGCCGTTCCCTGGGACCGGCGGGCGTCGCGGCGTCGGCCGCCTGATCCCGCTCGGGCTCGGCGGTGCGGCGCAGGAGGAGTACTTTGAGCCGTTCGGCCTCGTCGAGGGTGACGCCGTCGAGCTTGGCCTCCTCCTCGTCGCCGCTCGCCCCTGTGTCGATCTTCAGTACGGCCAGGCCGAGCAGCCGGTGCAGGGGCGGGGTGGACACGTCGACGCCGCGGATCCGATCCAGCGGAATGGTCCGGATGGAGCGGCTGACCAGCGACCGCTTGGTCTCCAGACGGTCGCCGACGATCTCGTAGGTGAAGGTGGCCCACCTGATGATCGAGAACACCACGGCGCCGACCACGCCCACCGCCGCGAAGCCGTACGACCTGGCCGAGAAGCCGCCCACGAACAGGACTCCGACCAGGGGGAGGAGGAGGGAGGGCAGCATGCGTACGGGGTCGATGAGCAGGAGCTTGGGGCTGAGGTGCTGCGGCGCCCGCGCGACCGGGGCCGCCTGCCCCGGTGCGTACTGCGGCGGGCCGCCCTCCCACGGGCCGTACTGCGGCGGTCCTGGACGGGTTTCCCGGGAGGGTGACGGGTCGTCCGGGTGGGGGCCGGTCACGTCGCGTCGTCCCTCAGCTCTTCGGCCCGCCGCGCGAGCTGCTCGGCGAGCCCGGCCGCCACTCTGTAGTCGAGTCCCTTGATCGTCGAAGACCCGGCGTGGGACGCCGTACGGACCTCCAGCGTGGCCACACCGAGCATCCGCTCGAACCACCCTTGGCCCTTGTCGACCGTCTGGATGCGGCTCACGGGCACGAAAACCCACTCCCTGGTCAGGTAGCCCGACCGGGCGTAGACGACGTCCCCAGCGAGCTCCCAGCGGTGTACGGCGTACCGTACGAACGGCTCGGCCGCCAGGAACGGCAGCACCAGCACCACGACCGCGGCGGGCAGCAGCCAGGAGTCACGGGCGAACCACTCCGGCACCCACGCCCAGCCGCTCCCGCCGACCCACTGCGACACCAGCAGCGCACCGCCGAGGAAGAACGCGAACGCGACCAGCGACTCCAGCAACCACAGCCGGACGGCCTTGGGCGAGACGCGGTTCGCTGGATCGCGCAAGGGGCCAGATGACGTCACAGGGTCAGCTTATGGTGCGAACCCGGCAATCGATCTGCCCAAGAGACGGCGAACCGGCCCGGCAGCACGGACCGGCACAGAACCAGACGCAGGAGTGGCGCAGGCCAGGCACAGAAGTGGCGCAGGAGTGGCGCAGGCCAGGCACAGAAGTGGCGCAGGAGTGGCGCAGGACCGGCACGGTAAATCCGGCCCAACATCCCAGCACGGCATCCGGCACGGCATCCGGCACGGCAAATATCGGCGGGGCGTCCCGGCGTGTCGGCCGATCGTTCAGAGGACCCGGTGCCATGCTCGGTGGCGGCCAGTCGCAGGCTGTCGAGCTTGGCCACGTCGGCGGCGCCACGTTCGTGCCAGCCAGGCCCGGCCAGCGCGCGTGACCGCACCACAGCGCGAGCGCCTCACGCAACGTGGCAGCCGCCGTCCACGTCCCCTCCATCACACAACGTCGTCGCACAGCATCGTCACACAACGTCGTCGCGGCAGATCGTCCCTGCACACCACCCCTGCACACCGTCGTCACACGCCCTCATCGCACACGGTCGTGCCTTTCACGGGGTGCCGCCATCTCGCGACCCGCATCCCGCCATCCCACGGCAGGAAACCGGACATCTCACCGCCCCGCGCTCCTATTAGCGTCACCACCGATCTGGCGCACCTGGATTTTGTGGCGTGGGCTCGTCCGAAACCGATATCCGTTTTGTCGGAGTGGAACGCATCAGCCCCCCGCCCATCCCCATCCGCGGCGTACCCGCAGGCCGCGGAACCCGCCTCGGTACGGCCGGATCCGGGTACGCAGAGCATCTCGGAGGCCACCGTTGTGTCCAACTTCACTACCCGGATGCCGTCATTCCGGCGGTTTTCGGATCCTTTACCGACCACCGACCATCGAGAAACGGTCTGCGCATCGCCGAGAGCCGCGTAGCATCGTCCGGCATGGGGCTGTGTAACACGGCATCACTCGTGCGACGCATCGCCGTCACCGTGACGGCGGTGTCCGTCGCGTTCAGCTTGTCGGGTTGTGCCGCCCTCGGCTTCGTCGGCAGGTCCCAGGCGAAGGACCTCGCGGAGGTCAACGTCGCGAGTCCCGAGCTGGCCGAGGGCAAACCGCTGCCCCGCGAATACTCCTGCCGCGGCGACCAGGGCAGCCCGCCGCTGCGCTGGTCGAGTCAGCCTCTGTCCGAGGCCAAGTCGATCGCCATCGTGGTCGACAGCCACACGTCATCGATTCCGGCCGTGCACTGGGTGCTCTTCAACATCCCGGCGACCACGACCGAGCTGGGCCCCAACGCCTCCGCCGAGCCCCCGGAAGGGACCGGCCAGGCGAAGGTGACCAGCGGAAAGGTGGGCTACGAGCCCCCCTGCGAACCTGGGGCCAGCTACCGGTTCACCGTCTACACGCTGAACGGCAAGGTCGACCCCGCGAAGAGCGCCGAGCTCTCCGAGGTCCTGAAAGAGATCGCGGACATGACCATCGCCCGCGGCCGGCTCACGGTGGTGACCACCGGGTGAGCGGACCAACACGACATGTAGTGCCGGTGTACCAATTCTTCACGTAGGGTGTGACAACTCTCATAGTGGTCCGACACAATCAGATCCAATCGTTAGGCACTGGTGATCAAAGGGGGCAGATCGCGTCGATGGCCGCGCGATCTCATCGGTGCAAGAGGGAGGCCATGGCCTTGAGGGTGGTGCAATGATCGCGGTCGTAGCGAGCTTGGTCGCTGTCGTGCTCCTCGTGCTCGTCGTCGTGGCACTGGGCATGCGTTCGATGAACCGCAGGGAGAGTTCGCTCCCTCCGGAACGGCTGAAGGAGATGGCCGAGAAGGAGGAGCAGACCCAGACGCGTTCCACAGACCAGTTCGCGGCGCACGAGCCTCGGATGGCCAACTTCAGCCCCGACTTCAGCCCCATAGACGAGCCGAAGCCGAAACCGGTGCGCACCGGTCAGCGGGGGCGCCGGGGCGTCGACGAGTGGGGCAACTCGAGCAACGATGACGACGACGACGAGACGTTCTGGGCCAACATCCGCAGCGACGCGGAGGAGGGCGGCTTCGGCGCCGGCGGCACCGTGGCGGCCAGGAAGGGCGCGTCCCGTCCGGTCGAGCGGGAGCGTCCCACTGAGCGGGAGCGTCCCACCGAGCGGGAGCGTCCCACCGAACGCGAACGTCCCGCAGAGCGCGAACGTCCGGCTGAGCGGCCGGCCGCCGCCGCGTCCGAGCGCAAGACCGAGCGCCCGGCCACCCGCTCCGGACGCAAGGCCAAGCCGCAGCCCGCGACCGCGTCCGTCGCCGACCCCAACGCCACCACGGTCCAGGCGCCACTCCCCCAGCGTCAGCCCGCTCCCGCGGCCGGTCTCGCCGACCTGGTCGAGCCGCACAAGCGCGCCACCCCCTCGCAGGCCGGCATGGCCGACCAGCGGACCATGACGTTCGCGGCCCCGACCGACGTGATGAGCATCCTCGCCCCTGGCGCCCAGCCGGTGCCCGCGCCCACGCGCCCCGAGCCGACCCCCGCCACGCGCCCCGCCCCCGTGGCGTCCGGCGGCACCGCGTCCGGCAGGACGGCGTCCACCAGCACCGCGTCCGGCAACGCCGCGGCCGGCAACACGGCGTCCAACAACGCGGCGTCCACCACCACCGGCGGCGTGTCGTCCAACAGCCACCCGGCCGGCGGCAGCGGGGCCTTCCCCGCCACGGGCGGTGGCTCCTACTCCTCGGGCACGGGTTCCTCGTCCGGCAGGACCGGCGGCGGCTCGTACGGCGCGAGTGGCGACTCCTACCCCGCCACCCCGGCCGCGACCGGCAGCGGTTCCTTCCCCGCGGTCAGCCCCACCTCCAGCGGCAGCTTCCCGGCGGTCCCCACCTCGCCCCTGCACGGGGCCCCGACGAGCGACCCGTTCCCCGCCTACGGCTCCGGCACCGGTTCCGGCTCTGGCGACCCCCTCGACACCACCTGGCCCGGCCAGCCCGGCACCCCTTCGTCCGCGGCGACCACGTCCGGCTCCTGGGCGGCGGCCTCGCCCGACATCTTCGACGACCCCGCCCCCTCCACGCCCGCCACCCCCCCGTACGGCCCGGCGAGCTCCTGGCCCGCCTTCGAGCAGCCCGCCGCGAGCACGTCGTCCTACCCCGCCTCGTACGAGGTGCGCTCTGGCTGGGCCGTGGCCGACGACACCGACCCGCTCACCGGCCCCTCCCCCGCCACCGGCACCCCGACCGTGCCAGGGCGGACTGTGTCCAACTACGACGCGCTGTCGGCCCCCGCGCCCGCGGCGTCCCCGTTCACGGCGGGCGCGTACGAGACGGGCGACGTCACCACCAGCCCTGCCGCCGCAGGCTGGCCCGAGCCCCCATCACCGTCACCGTCGCCCAGCGGCGGCAGCGGCGCGCAGGCGACTTGGCCCCCCGCGTACGACGGGCAGCAGCCGCAGGCGGACAACGACGGCCGGGGCAGCCATCGGCGGGCCTCCGACCCGGATTATCCGCACGACTACTACCGGTGATCTTTAGTACCCATTAATCCGTAAAACCCGCGTGACGCCCCCGTATAGCGGGGTCGAGGGGCCAATAGGGTTTGGTCCATGTTCCGCGACACGCAGAGTAGCTGGCTGAGCACCCTCCGGCATGATGTGCCCGCCTCGCTCGTGGTTTTCCTCGTCGCGGTGCCCCTCTCCCTGGGCATCGCGATGGCCTCCGGAGCGCCCCTCGCCGCCGGAGTGATCGCCGCCGTGGTGGGCGGGATCGTGGCGGGCGCCCTGGGCGGTTCGGCCGTGCAGGTGAGCGGCCCCGCCGCCGGTCTGTCACTGGTGGTCGTGGATCTCGTGCACACGTACGGGTGGCGGGCCACCTGCATGATCACCCTGCTGGCGGGGGCCGTGCAGCTCGTGCTGGGGGTGTTCAAGGCGGCCAGGGCGGCGCTGGCGGTGTCTCCCGCGGTCATCCACGGCATGCTGGCGGCCGTCGGCGTGATCATCGCACTGGCCCAGCTCCACATCGTCCTGGGCGGCAGCTCGCAGCGTTCGGCCGTGGCCAACCTGCTGGAGCTGCCCGGCCAGATCGCCAACCTGCACGGGCACAAGGTGGCCGTGGGCGTGCTCACGATCACCGTGCTGGCGCTGTGGACGCGGCTGCCGAAGCGGGTCAAGGCGGTGCCGGCGCCGCTGGCCGCGCTGGCGGTGGCGGCGGTCACGGCGTGGGCGTTCGGCTGGGACGTCACGCGGGTGGACCTGTCCGCGGGGTTCACCGACTGGGCGTTCCCGGTGCTGCCGCAGGGTGACTGGCATCTGGTCGTGGCCGCGGTGCTGCTGGTGGCGCTGCTGGCCGGGTGCGAGTCGCTGCTCTGCTCGGTGGCCATCGACGGCATGCACGGCGGTCGCCGGGCCGACCTCGACCAGGAGCTGACCGGCCAGGGCGTGGCCAACATGGTCACCGGCGCGCTCGGCGGCCTCCCCGTGGCCGGGGTGATCGTGCGAAGCACCGCGAACGTGCAGGCGGGGGCGCGTACCCGCTGGTCGACGATCCTGCACGGGGTGTGGGTGCTGGTGTTCGCGATGGGGTTCGGCTGGATGATCACGCTGATCCCGCTGGAGGCGCTGGCGGCGTTGCTGGTGTTCATCGGCGTGCAGATGGTGAACCTGGGCCACGTCAGGAAGGTGCACGGGCACGGCGAGGTGCCGGTGTACGTGGTGACGATGGTCGCGGTGATCCTGCTCGGGCTGGCCGAGGGGGTGCTGGCGGGGCTGGCCCTGGCGGCGTTGCTGGCGCTGCGCCGCCTGACCTGGGTGACGGTGCTCAAGCGCGAGGACCGCGATGGCCGGTTGCACGTGACGATCTCGGGGTCGCTGACGTTCCTGGGGGTGCCGCGGCTGACGCACGAGCTGCGGACGATCCCCGCGGGCACGGCCGTCGACCTCGACCTGAACATCGACTTCATGGACAACGGCGCCTTCGAGGCCCTCCACTCCTGGCGGCTGGACCACGAGCGCATGGGCGGCAGCGTCGACATCGACGAACTGCACGACGAGTGGTACGCGCTGGCGGCCAGCGGGGCGCGTACGTTCCCCATGAAGTCGCCGCTCAGGGCGCCCGACCGCTGGTGGCTGCCGTGGTCGCACCGGCGCCGTGACGAGACGCCGTCCGTACTGTCGCCCGACGGCGCGGCCGGGCAGGCGGAGTGCCTGCTCACGGCGGGGGCGCGCGAATACCACCGGCGTACGGCGCCGCTCGTCCGGCCGATCTTCACCGAGCTGGCGCGCAAGCAGCAGCCCTCGCACCTGTTCATCACGTGCGCCGACTCCAGGATCGTGCCCAGCCTGATCACGGCCAGCGGTCCAGGCGACCTGTTCACGGTGCGCAACATCGGCAACCTGGTGCCGCGCAAGGGCTCCGAGCCGCGCGACGACTCGGTGGTGGCCGCGATCGAGTACGCGACCCAGGTGCTGGGCGTGCACACGATCACGGTGTGCGGGCACTCGGGCTGCGGCGCGATGGCGGGTGTGCTGAGCGGCGGGGTGCAGGCGGGCAGCCTGCCGGGGCTGCGGCGGTGGTTGCGGCACGGGGACCACAGCCTGGCCACGTTCATCGAGACCGAGGGCGACCGGCTGCACCCCGGCGCGCTGGACGTGCTGTGCCGGGTGAACGTGCAGCAGCAGCTCGAGAACCTGCGGACGTACCGGAAGGTCGACGAGCAGATCCGGGCGGGCAAGCTGGAGCTGGTGGGGCTGTTCTTCGACATCGGCTCGGCGCGCGTGCACATGGTGCCGCCGCTGCGCGCCACCCCTTCCGTGCGAACCTTCGACCGCCGGGTGGCCATCGGCGAGGAGTGAGCCCGCCGTCCCCCGCCGCATGCGGCGAGACGGTCGTGCAGGCCGTCGAAAAGGTGACCCGAGAATGCCCCACGAGGGCCGGACGGCGGCATCCTGGAAGGACGACACTTCGGAGGGACCCCGATGGCACAGCTCTCAGACTTCCAGCATCCCCGGTTCGCGGCGGCCTACGAACGGGCGTCCAAGCTGGCCGACCAGCGCGGCGCGTACGAACACCGCCGTCGCCTGCTGGCCGGGCTCACGGGGAAGGTGATCGAGGTCGGGGCCGGGAACGGCCGGAACTTCGCCCACTACCCGGCCACGGTCACCGAGGTCGTCGCCGTGGAGCCGGACGACACGCTGCGCGCGCTGGCCGCGAAGGCGGCGGGGGGCGCGCCGGTCCCGGTGTCGGTGGTGCCCGGCCATGCCGAGGCGCTGCCCGCCGACGGAGCCTCGTTCGACGCGGCGGTGGTGTCGCTGGTGCTGTGCTCGGTGCCGTCGCAGCCGCGGGCGCTGGCCGAGATCGCACGGGTGCTCGCGGACGACGGCGAGCTGTGCTTCTACGAGCACGTACGCTCGCCCAACCCGGCCCTGGGCCTGCTGGAGGACGTGATCGTCCCGCTGTGGCGGCGGCTGGCGGGAGGCTGCCGGCCCAACCGCGACACGCTGAGGGCGATCGAGCGGGCCGGGTTCGCCGTGTCCGAGGTCGACCGCTTCACGTTCGCCCCTGAGCCGCCCGTCCCTGCGCTGTCACACGTGCTCGGACGGGCCCGCCTGACCCGTTAGTCCTGGCCTTGCCGGGTGAAGTCGCCGTGCGAGGGCTCGCCCGCCGGCCGGTAGACGCTGAGCACGCAGCCACTGCCCGTCGGCCTCGACTCCACCAGGCTCATCGCCGTCGCCACCCGGCCCGGCTCGAACAGCCGCTTGCCCTCACCCAGCACGACCGGGTACGTCCACAGCCGCAGCTCGTCGACCAGCCCGTGATCGAGCAGCGACCGCGCGAGCACACCGCTGCCGTGGACCTGCAGCTCCCGGCCGGGGCGGGCCTTCAGCTCGGCGACCTTCCCGAGGACGTCGGACGAGATGAGCGTCGTGTCGTGCCATTCGGCCCGGTCGAGCGTCGCGGAGACGACGTACTTGGGGAGGGCGTTGAGCCGGCTCGCGACCACGTTGCCCGGATCGGTGACGGTCGGCCAGTAGTCCGCGAAGATCTCGTACGTCCTCCGGCCGAGGAGGAACGCGTCCGCCTCGGCGAACCACTTGGTGGTGTAGGTCATCAGCTCCTCGTCGGCGTAGTGGAACTGCCAGCCGCCGTGCCGGAACCCGCCGCTGGTGTCCTCAGTGGGCTTGCCGGGAGCCTGCATGACCCCGTCCAGCGTCAGGAAGGTGGTCAACGTGATCCGCATCGTGGTGCTCCCGTTCGGTCGGGTGTGTCCGCCACCGATGCAGACCGGCCCTGCGCCCGGAACTCATCGCGGCTCCATGGGTGTGAGCACCTCGATCCGGTAGCCGTCTCGGGCCCCTCGGTGAGCTGCTCACTCATGGCTCCACCGTGCCCTCCCCGGGGCAGCCGAAGACGAGAGTGCAGAAGGCGTTACGGATGGCCATCAGCGGGTTGCGGTCGCGGCTGAAGTAGAGCTTGTTGGTGAGCAGGACAGCCCATCGATTCTGTTTCGGTGACAGCCACATGGCCGTACCGGTGAAGCCGTAGTGGACATGGACGTCATCGTGAGTGCTGGTGCCGGGGGCGGGGTGCCAAAGAATGCCGCGCGCCGGTGTGAGGTCTCCGGTGTGGATGCGCAGCGACTCTGCCACCCAAGCGGGCCCGAACCCCACGCGCCCGGGATCCGGGCCTGGAGGGAGGAGATGCCGCAGGAGTATGGCCAGGTCATGCAGGACGGAGAAGACGCCGGCGATGCCGCACACACCGCCGAGCAGGCGAGCGGAGTAGTCGTGGGCGATGCCTTGGAGGTGGACGCCGCTGTCAGGGTCGAATTCGGTCGGCGCGCACCGGGGCCGGTCCTGGGCCGGTAGCGGGCCGAACCTGGTGCCGGTCATCGCGAGGGGATGCCAAATCCGCTCGGCAGCGAGTTGGTCCAGCGGGGCGGCGGCGAGGTGCTCGGCGAGGAACCCCAAGATCAGGGCGGCGCGGTCGGTGTACTCGACAGCCTCGCCAGGCGGGCGGTGCAGTCCCTCGCGGAGAACGCCTTCCCTGATGGCCTGAGGGTCGGTGCCGTAGAGCGCCCGCAGGTTCGCCCGCAGCGGGACGCCGGCGGTGTGGGTGAGGAGCTGGCGGGCGGTGACGTGGCCGAGCGGATAGCCGGCGGCCTCAGGCCAAAAGGTGGCGAGAGGGTCGTCCAGGGGGAGCTGCTGATCGTGCCACAGGGTGCCGATGACCGCCCACACGGCAAGGATCTTGGTGAGGCTGGCGACGTCGAAGACCGTGTCGGGGCACATCGCCGCCTGGTCGGGGGCCGTCGTCCCGCAGGCGCCGTTGTCGAGGACGGTGTCGGCGTCGCCGATCGCCCAGACCGCGCCGGGGAACACCCGCTCTCGCACCCCGTTCTCCAACAGATGGGTGATCGAGTCGTGGGTGTCTGCCATGGTGCCTTCCCCGTGGCCTGGGCCAGTGCGTTGTGGCCAGCGCAGTAAGCGCGCCGAAGGGCCGCGGGCGTACGGTGATCGTGTCAGGCGATCTCGTGGTCGAGCTTGGCCGGCGCGACCGCGGTGGCGGACAGCAGACGCGCAGCGGCCGGACGGGCGAGAGCATGAACGTCCTGGATGCGCGACAGCGGCCTTGATCTCTGGTCCGGTGAGGATCATTCGATTCCCTCCCTGGCAGCTTCGGGGGCGGCTGGTCCGTAACACGTGCTGTACGACGTCAGCCACCGGCGGGCCGGCGGCGTCCAAGAAAGTCGTCGCCACGTACCGGGTGGTTGTGATCTGGCGCAGGCGCGCGAGTAAAGGGTCGGGCTGACCTTCAGGCTGCGGCTTGGTGCACCTGCTGGGGCCGGGTGCCGGTGGGGACACCGTTGCGTGCGAGCTCCCGGGTGATCGTCGAGGTCGGCCGGTCGAGCCGCCTTGCGTTCTCGCGGTGGAAGAGTCCGTCGGCGAGTCCGGCCGCGATGCGCCGGCGGTCCCGCTGGGGCAATCGTCCTCCCGGCCTGCCACCAGTGTTGCCTTAGGCGCCATTCATTGCAACATTGTGTTGCTTTCGAGTGCAGCGTCATTGCATCAATTTATCGCCGCCTACCTGGGAGAATGCCCCTTTTCGGATTGACGCGGCCCTGAATGCAACGTAGCTTTCGAGCTGCACAAAACACGTACTATCGCGAAGCGAGGAATGGCCATGGGGCAATCTCTCCGTACCATCAAGAGCAACAGGGTCCGGAGGCCGCGGGCCGTCCGGCGCGCGGCGGTCACGGCGCTGGCGGCAGCGCTGCTGGCCGGAGTGGCCACACCCGCGGTGGCCACAGCGGGTGTGGCCACCGCGGACAGCCGTGCGGCCGTGTCGAAGGCCGCCGCCGGGCAGGATCGCCCGGACCTGCAGAAGGCCATCCAGACATTCGTCGATGCCGGTTTCCTCGGGGTACAGGTGCGCGTCCACGATGAGCGGGGCGAGTGGGTCGGCAGCGCCGGGCAGCGCAAGCTGGGCGCGAGCGCGAAGCCGCCGACGAACGGGCATTTCTGGGTGGGCAGCGTCACCAAGACCTTCCACGCGACCGTGGTGCTGCAACTGGTGGCCGAGGGCAAGATCGGGCTGGGCACCCCGGTGGCCGACTACCTGCCCAAGCTCGGACTGGACCGGCGGATCACGGTGCGGATGCTGCTGCAGCACACTAGCGGATTGTTCAACTACACCGGCGATCTCGACCTCGACGGGACGTGGGTGCCGGGGCTCCCCGCGACGGGCAAGGAGTGGCTGGACAACCGGTTCCACTCGTACCGGCCGGAGGAACTGGTGCGGTTTGCGTTGTCCAAGCCGGCGAAGTTCGCGCCGGGGACGGACTGGAGCTACTCCAACACCAACTACACGCTGGCCAGGCTGCTGATCGAGAAGGTCACCAGCCGCTCGTTCGACGCGGAGCTGAAGCGTCGGATCGTGGGGCCGCTCGGGCTGCGGGGCACCGTGGTGCCGGGCAACCGGACGCAGCTACCCGCTCCGTACGCCCACGGTTACTTCCGCTACCAGGACGCCGGCCAGTGGAAGGTGGCCGACGTCTCCCGCCAGAACCTCTCCCTGGTGGCCGGCGCCGGTGACATGATCTCGAGCACCCAGGATCTCCACACGTTCTTCTCCGCGCTGAACGGCGGCAAGCTCCTGCCGGCCAAGCTGCTGGCCGAGATGCGCAAGCCGCACCCGAAGAGCGACCCCCTCTACGGCCGCTACGGCCTCGGGATGTTCGTGCAGGACCTGGGCCCGACCTGCGGCACCGTTCTCAACCACAATGGCAACCCTCCGGGGGGCTACGCGGCGCTGATGTACAGCACGCCCGACGGCAGCAAGACCCTGACCGCCTCGCTGACCGCCGGCGACGCCGCATTCGACATGGCCACGTATCCGAAAATGCTGGACGGGCTCGTCAAGGCGGCGCTCTGCGGCGGGCAGGCCGGGTCAGCTGACGAGGCCAAGTCGGGCTGAGTAGACAGGGCTGAGTAGACAGGGCCGGGCACCTTGGGCCCGCCCACCTTGAAGGCGGGGACCCGTTGCGGTCGTGCATCAGGTAGAGCGCGAAGTAGGCCACGCCAAGCTCATTGAGCGCGGCGTGGCCGGCCCAAGAGGCGTGGACACCGAGCAGGCACAACCGAAGACCTCCTCACGTATCCGCTCGCACATCGCCCGTCTGCGCCTCTCGCGAGCGAGGTCTCTTCGGTAACGTCGCGCGACCCGGTTCAGGAGGCTGGGCGGCTGCTACACGGCAGGGGTCCTGCGGGGGGCGTCCGAGATCGGCTCTGTTGACAAATTGATGATACGAGAGCAGTCGCCTGATCATCAGGCGACTGTTTCCTGATGGACACCAGGGATGGGTGACGAGTCGGCCTGTAGGCCGGGTTCTGTCCTTCGTGTGAAGGGGCGACCATCCATCTAGGACCGCCGTTGCCGGCGGCCTCGAGCGGTCTACCCGCGCGGCTCGGGCGGGCAGCCCTCGAACGTCGCGCGCGGAACGCCCCGAAGGGTGTTCCTTCTTGACCTTGCTCCGGGTGGGGTTTACCGAGCCGCCCACGTCACCGTGGGCGCTGGTGGTCTCTTACACCACCCTTTCACCCTTACCGTCAGGCCCGGCCGGGTCTGACGGCGGTCTGCTCTCTGTGGCACTTTCCCGCGGGTCACCCCGGGTCGGTGTTACCGACCACCCTGCCCTGTGGAGCCCGGACCTTCCTCGGCGGGCCCGTGGGCCCGACGCGGTCGCCCGGCCGACTCGTCTGGAGGAGGTTATCAAATTCTACGCCGTTCCTCCGCACGGTGGGGTTCCCGGGCGGCAGGCGGCACGGGCGGAGCGGTCAGCGTAGGTGTGAGGTGTCGTTGAAGGACTTCACGACGGAGGGGCCGTCAGCGTAGTACTCGATCAGCGACAGGCACGCCAGGTCGAGGTGCATGCGATAGAGCGCCTCCAGCGGCGCCAGCAGGGCGTCGCTGAGGATGAGCTTGATCGGCGTCACGTGGGAGACGGCGAGCACGGTCTTGCCCTCGTAGCGCTCCACGAGCCGCTCCCTGGCCGCCCGCACGCGGCGGGCGGCCGTGGCAAAGCTCTCGCCGCCCGGCGGGGCCGCCTCGGGGTCGGCGAGCCAGGCGGCCAGCTCGGCGGGCCAGCGGCGCTGCACCTCCGTGAACGTGTGGCCCTCCCAGGCGCCGAAGTCGGCCTCTCTGAGGTCGTCCCACACCTCCGCCTCGAGGCCCGTCTGCTCGGCGACCGCCTGCGCGGTCTGGCGGGCGCGGGTGAGGGGCGAGGTGACGATCACGTCGAGCCGGTACGGGTCTCGCGACAGCCTCGCGGCCGCCGCCGACGCCTGGGCCAGGCCGTTGGGCGTGAGCTCGGCCTCGCCGCGGCCGGAGAAGCGGCGTTCGAGGGACAGCTCGGTCTCGCCGTGCCTGAGCAGCAGCAACGACGTGGCTACGCGGGTGGGCGGGGCCCAGCCGGTGCCCGTGCCCGAGCCCGTCCGGGTGCCCAGGCCCGCGCCTGAGCCCTCCCGCGTGCCCGCCCGCGTGCCGGTGCCCGTCTGCTGGGCTGTGGCGACGGAGGCGGTGGGGGCGGAGATGTCGCCCGCGTCGAGGAGGTCTGTCTGCTGGGCGGCCGATCTCTTGCGGGTGCTCGCCTTGGCGGCGGCCCCGCCGGGCTCCCCGGCCCCTGCGGAACCGACCGGGCCGCCCGCCTTCCAGGGCAGGCCCTTGGCGGCGGCGTCCATGGCCTCGTTGGCGAGGCGGTCGGCGTGCTGGTTGCGTTCGCGGGGGATCCAGGTCCACTCCGTCACCCGCAGCCGCCTGACCAGCGACCCGGCCTCGGCGGCCAGCGGGCGCAACCCCTCGTGCTTGACCTTCCAGCGGCCCGCCATCTGCTCGACGACCAGCTTCGAGTCCATCCGTACGGCCACCCTCGCCCCGTCACCGGCCAGGTCGAGCACGGCCCGGAGGCCGGCGATCAGGCCGCGGTACTCGGCGACGTTGTTGGTGGTGACGCCGATCGCCTCGGCCGCCTCCGCCAGCACCTGGCCGTCGGAGGCGTCCTTGACGACCGCGCCGTAGCCGGCCGGGCCGGGGTTGCCGCGCGAGCCGCCGTCGGCCTCGATGACGTAGGAGGTCACAGGCCCGACTCTGCGGTACGTACGAGGATGCGCCGGCACTCCTCACACCGCCACACCTCGTCGTGGGGAGCGCCCTTGATGGCGTTCGTCTCGGCGATGGACAGGGCGACCTTGCAGCCCTGGCACCGTCCGCCGCGCAGCATGGCGGCGCCCACGCCGTACTGCTCCCTGAGCTTCTCGTAGAGCTTGAGCAGGTCGGCGGGGATCTCCCCGGCGACCTCGGTGCGGCGGCCCTGGACCTCGGCGGCCTCCGTGTCGATCTCGCCGAGCGCGGCGTCGCGGCGCCCCTCCGCCGTGGACAACACGGAACGGACCTCGTCGCGCTTGGCCACCAGGTCGGTGACCTTGGTGTCGGCGGCCTCCCTGCGTTCCATGATCTCCAGCACGACCTCCTCCAGGTCACCCTGCCGCTTGTTCAGCGAGGCGATCTCGGACTGGAGGCTCGCCAGGTCGCGCGGCGAGGTCACCGCGCCGGAGTCGAGGCGCTTCTGGTCGCGCTCGGCGCGCGTGCGCACCGCGTCGACGTCGTTCTCGGCCTTCGACTGCTCGCGTGCGAGGTCGCCCGCCTCGGTCTCAACCTCGATCACCTGTGTGGCCAGCTTGGCGTACGACTTCGAACGCTCGTCGATCTCGGCCAGCTCGGGCAGGGTGCGGCGGCGGTGCGCCAGCCGATCAATCACGGAGTCGAGCTCTGCCAGGTCGAGCAGTCGCTTCTGGGCCTCAGGGGCTGCTTTCATGATCAATATCCTCTTGTCCAAGCATCGGTGACCGTGGCGGAGACACGCGTCTCAACGGTAACGCCACTGGCGCGCAGGATCGACGCCGCGCTGTCGAGCCAGGGCCATTCGGTCGCCCAGTGCGCGGCGTCGACCAGCGCGGGCCCGCCCGACTCCACGAACTCGCTGGCCGGATGATGCCGCAGATCGGCCGTGAGGAACGCGTCGACGCCCGCCGCCTTGGCCGTGTCGAGGAGGGAGTCGCCGGCCCCGCCGCTCACCGCGACGCGCGTGACCGGCCTGGACAGGTCTCCGGCCACCCGGATCCCCGAGGACGTGCGCGGCAGCCCCTCGGTCACGCGCGCCGCGAACTCCCCCAACGTCGTCGCCTCCGGCAGGTCGCCGATGCGGCCCAGCCCGCGCCACGGGTCGTCGGGGAACGGCTGGAGCGGCACCAGGTCGCCCACCAGGCCCACCGCCCTGGCCAGGGCGTCGGACACGCCCGGATTGGCCACGTCGGCGTTGGTGTGGGCGGTGTAGAGGGCGACGTCGTTCTTGATGAGGTTGTGGACCAGGCGGCCCTTCGGCGTGGTGGCGGCCACGGTGGTGGTGCCGCGCAGGTAGAGGGGGTGGTGGGTGACGATCAGGTCGGCGCCCCATTCGAGGGCCTCCTCGGCCACGACGGCGACCGGGTCGACCGCGAACAGCACCCGCCGCACCGGCTGGGCCGGATCGCCGCTGACCAGCCCCACCGCGTCCCACGACTCGGCCCGGGCGGGCGGGTAGGCCGCCTCGAGCACCTCGATCACGTCAGTCAACGTCACAGCAGCCACCTGCGCAGACTACCGGTACGCGAGTCGGCGGGGTGTCCTCGGAACGCGGCCCGGCGTACCGTAAGTAGATCCTGACTTCTGCCTGCGGGAGGACGGCATGGCACCAAGCGTCGCGATCGTCGGGGCGGGGTTCGGCGGGCTGTGCATGGCGATCCGGCTCGAACGCGCCGGGATCCGGTCGTACACCGTCTTCGAGAAGGCGGACGACCTCGGGGGCACGTGGCGCGACAACAGCTACCCGGGGGCGGGGTGCGACATCCCCTCGCATCTGTACTCGTACTCGTTCGAGAGGTACGCGAGCTGGACGAGGCGTTATCCCGAGCAGCCCGAGATCTTGGGCTATCTCAAGCATTGCGCTGAGAAGTACGACGTGACAGGGAAGATCAGGTTCCGGACGGAAGTGCGGCGTGCGGTCTTCGACGGGGCGAAGTGGCAGGTCACCAGCGCCTCCCCCGACGGCGGCGGCGAGGCGCGCACGGAGGCGTTCGACGTGGTCGTCATGGGGGTCGGCCAGCTCAACCGGCCCAGCCTGCCGGACATCCCGGGCATGGCGGAGTTCGAGGGGGTCTCGTTCCATTCGGCCCGCTGGAACCACGGTCACGACCTCACCGGCAGGCGCGTCGCCGTGATCGGGAACGGCTCGTCGGCGGCCCAGCTCATCCCGCGCGTCGCGGAGCGGGCCGAGCACCTGTACGTCTTCCAGCGCACGCCCAACTGGGTCATCCCCAAGCCGGACGCCGCGTTCGGGCGGCCGGCCAGGCTCGCGTTCCGGTTCGTCCCCGGGTTGCAGCGGGCCTACCGCGAGTGGATCTTCCGCTACGCCGAGGGCGCGCTCTACCCGGCGCTCGCCCGCGGGTGGAGCGAGGGGCTGCTGAGGCGGCGGGCGCTGCGGCACCTGCGCGACCAGGTGCCCGACCCCGGGCTGCGCGCCAGGCTCACGCCCGGTTATCCGCCGGGCTGCAAGAGGGTCGTCATCGACAGCGCCTTCTACCCGGCGCTGACCAGGCCGAACGTGTCACTGGTGACCGACCGGATCACGCGGGTCACGGCGAAGGGGGTCGAGACCGACGAGGGCTCGTACGAGGTCGGCACGATCGTCTGCGCCACCGGCTTCATGAGCACCGAGTTCCTGGTCCCGATGGAGGTCGTGGGGCTCGGGGGGCGATCGCTGCGGGAGCGGTGGAAGAACGGCGCGGAGGCGTACCTGGGCATCTCGGTGCCGGGGTTCCCGAACCTCTTCCTGCTGTACGGGCCCAACACCAACCTCGGGCACAACTCGATCGTGTTCATGATCGAGTGCCAGGTGAACCACGTCATGTCGTGCCTGCCGTACCTGGCAGGAGCCGGGCCGATCGAGGTGCGTCCCGAGGTGATGGCGGCCTGGCGCAGGCGGCTGGACGCGTCGATGGCCGGGATGGTGTGGGGCGCGGGCTGCCGGAGCTGGTACAAGACGGCCGACGGCCGCGTGACGAACAACTGGCCGGGGCCCGCGACGCTCTACCGCAGGCTCACGGCCCTGCCACCGCGCCCGGCCTACCGGGCCGTCGGATCCGGGTAGGACCGGCCGCCCGGCGCATCCGACTCCGGTCGTACGGAAAAGATCGAACCCAGGACGCATTGGAGCAGGTCCTGGCCTCGCGATAACGTCCAGGCATGACGCATCCCCTGCACCGGCGCGCGATCGTGGCCGACACCCACAACGATCTGCTCATGGCGGTCTCCGCGCGTCCGCCGCGGCAGTGGGGCACGTTCTTCCGGGAGAGATGGCTGCCGCAGTTGCTCGACGGGGGCGTCGATCTGCAGGTGCTGCCCGTCTTCATCGACGATCAGCACCTGCCCGAGGGCGCGCTGCGGCAGACGTTGCGCATGATCGAGTGCGCGCACGTGCTGGCCGAGGCGAACGCCGACCGCGTACGGATCTGTCTCGACGCCGGTGACATCGACCGGGCGCTCGACGACGGCAGGATCGCGCTGGTGCTGGCGCTGGAGAGCATGCCGGGCCTCGACACCAACGTCGAGCTGATCCCGACCATGCACCGGCTGGGCGTGCGGGTGGCCTCCCTCGCCCACTTCGGCCGCACCCCGCTGGCCGACGGCAGCGGCGAAGACGCCACCGGCAGCGGGCTCACCTCCCACGGCGTGGCCGCGCTGCGGGAGATGGAGCGGCTCGGCATCGTCTTCGACGTCTCCCACCTGGGCGCCTCCGGCGTCGCGCACGTGCTGGAGCTGGCCACCAGGCCCGTCATGGCCACCCATTCGGCCGCCCGCGCCCTGCGTGACCACCACCGCAACCTCACCGACGACCAGCTCCGCGGCGTGGCCGCCACCGGGGGCGTGATCTGCGTCAACTTCTTCGCCCCCTTCCTCGCCGAGCGGCAGGCGGACATGACGCTCGACCGCCTGCTCGACCACATCGAGCACATCGTCTCGGTCGCGGGCGTCGACCACGTGGGCCTCGGCCCCGACTTCATCCGCGAGGTGATGGACGATCTGACGCCGCCGTGCTGCGAAGACGTCCACACCAGGGGCGTCGATCCCAGGCAGGCCGTGCCGGGGCTGGAGGGGCCCGCCGGGCTGCCCCTGGTGACCGAAGGGCTGCTGGCCCGCGGGCTGCCCGAGAAACACGTCATGCAGATCATCGGCGGCAATGTGCACCGCTTCTTCGGGGAGTTGCTGGCGTGACCGTTCTCCGTACGTCGGCGGGCACCACTCTTCTTGGAGGGCTCGCGTCATGACCCACGACGACAGCGTTCAGGCGACGGCCCGCATGCTCGGCGACCTCGAGGAGCTGGTGCTGTGCGAGTCCTTCTCCAGTGACCTGGAGGCCGTCGCCCGCAGCGCGAAGGTGGTGGCCGCGGTGGGGGCCCGCCACCTCGGCACCGGGCCGGAGTTCCTGGTGATCGACGGCGTCACGCACCTGCGCTGGTCGTTCGGCGCCCCCAGGGTGCTGCTGCTCGGGCACCACGACACCGTCTGGCCGATCGGCACCCTCGCCACGCATCCGTGGTCCGTGGTCGACGGGGTGGCGCGGGGGCCGGGGGTGTTCGACATGAAGGCCGGGCTGGTGCAGACGTTCCACGCGCTGGCGGGGCTCGACTCCCTCGACGGCGTCACGCTGCTGGTCACCGGCGACGAGGAGGTGGGCTCGATCACCTCGGCGCGGCTGATCCAGGAGACCGCGCGCGGGCCGGCCGCCGCCTTCGTCATGGAGGCCAGCGCCGACGGCGGGGCGCTGAAGACCGGCCGCAAGGGCACCTCGCTCTACACGGTCAACGTGCACGGCAAGGCCGCGCACGCGGGGCTGGAGCCGGAGAAGGGGGCCAACGCCGGGATCGAGCTGGCTCACCAGATCCTGGCCGTCGCCGCCATCGGGGCGGGCGCGACCACCGTCACGCCGACGGTCCTGTCGGGTGGCTCGACGCTCAACACGGTGCCCGCGATGGCGTCCGTGGGGGTCGACGTACGGGTGGCCGAGCTGGCCGAGCAGGAACGGGTCGACGCGGCGATGCACGCGCTGCGCCCGGTCGTGCCGGGCACCCGCCTGGAGATCCTGGGCGGGCCCAACCGGCCGCCGCTGGAGACGTCCATGTCGGCCCGGCTCTTCGAGCTGGCGCAGGAGCTGGCGGCGGGGCTCGGGCTGGGGCCGCTGACGTCGGCCTCGGTGGGCGGGGCCTCCGACGGCAACTTCACGGCCGGGGTCGGCTGCCCGACACTCGACGGCCTGGGGGCCGTGGGGGGTGGGGCGCATGCGGACCACGAGCACGTCATCGTGTCCGAGCTGCCCGGCCGCACGGCTCTGCTACGCGCACTGATCGAGGCTGTCCGGTAGTCGAGGGCCGTTGGCGGGGACCGTGTGCCGGGACCATGTGCCGGGACCATGTGCGGGTAAAGCACGCCTGCCCGGCCTGGGGACAGGGCCGGGCAGGCGTGAGCGAGCGTGCCCTGCTCGGGGAAGGTGGAAGAGCGGGGCAGGCAGGGCGTCGCGCGGTCGGTGGTCGGCGCCCGATGGGCGGCGGTCAGCGCTCGGCAGGCGACACTCGGGAGCGGCGGGCGGCGGTCAGCGCCCTATGGGCGGCACTTGGGGGCGGCAGACAGCGGGCGGCGGTCAGCGTGCGCTGGGTGGCACGCGGTGGGTGGTGGGTAGTGGTCAGCGCGCTGGGCGACAGGTGGTGGGTTGGTGGGTGGGGGTCAACGCGCTGGACGGCAGGTAGTGGGTTGGTGAGTGAGGGTCAACGCGCTGGGCGGCAGGTTGTGCGTGGTGGGTGGTGGTCAGATGACGGGGCCGAGTTTGCGGTCCAGTGCGCAGCGGTTGACGAACTCGGCGACGTACGACACCGGCCGGTCGTACCAGTGGCCGTGCACCCTCACGTCCACCGGGTCGTGGATCAGCGGGCACGGTCCGGGATTGACGTTCAGGGCCTCGACGTCTCCGTCCACCCTGCGCAGCACGGCGCACGCCTCGCGCGGGCGTGGGTGGACGCCGCCGTCCGGGTCGCACGTCAAGCGCATCGAGTACGCCCCGCCCGCCTGGGGAGTGACGGTGATGATGAGCACCGCTCCCGCCGCGGCATTGGCGGGCCGCGCGGTGAACGGCAGGGCGAGGGCCGCGGCCGTGCACAGTCCGAGCGCGACCAGCCTGCGTACGACGGTCAAGACGAGCGGCATGAGAACCTCCCTGGTCAGCGGGCATTCCGGGGCCGGAACGCGCACTCACCATGACTACAGGTAGTGAATCTCCCGCCACCATGAGTGGCGCTGCCAGCTCATGGTGATCGCGAAGATACGGAGAGGTGTCCATGCAGGTCATGGACCTGTGAGACGGTCTCCGGCAACGGCGAGCGTGGATGCAGGCACGGGGCGCCGGGTGGCCGGGGCGGCGGCGGGACCGACCGACCAGCGCGACCGTACACCAGGCGACTGACCGACCGACGCGGCCCTGCGCCCTCCCCCGGAGGCAGAGGACTGACCGACCGGCGCGGCCCTGCACCTCCGAGAGGTAGGAGGACTGACTGACCGGCGCATGGCCGGGCGCCCTCCCTGGGAGACAGGGGACTGACCGACCTAGGAGGCAGGAGGACTAACCGACCGACGCGGCCCTGCGCCCTCCCCCGGAGGCAGGGGACTGACCGACCGAACCGGCGCGGCCCTGCACCTCCGGGAGGCAGGAGGACTGGCTGACCGGCGCGGCCCTGTACCTCCGGAGGCGGGAGGGCTGGCTGGCTGGCGCGTCCTCTTCCCGGGAGGGGAGTTGATGGCCGACGCGTTGCTCGTTGATCGACAGGGGATTTCACGGGCATGGGAATGTGGACTGGTGGTTGACCGGCTATTCCACCGGCATTTCGGGTCTCTGTAATGTGGCGGAAAGGAAAGCCGAACAAGGAGATCCGCATGGCGGAGTTCACCCCCACCGTTCCTGCGCGAGTCCTACCGTCCGTCGCCGTCCGCGACCTTCCAGAACCGCCCCGATCGACCTGGCGCATCGTCGGCCCCGGCCTGGTCGGCGCCGGTGTCGGGCTGGCGTCGGGCGAGTTCATCCTCTGGCCGTACATCGCCTCACAGGTCGGCCTGATCTTCATCTGGGGAGCCGCGATCGGCATCATCACCCAGTGGTTCCTGAACATGGAGATCGAGCGTTACACGCTGGCCACCGGCGAGACGGCGTTGACCGGGTTCAGCCGCATGTGGAAACACTGGGGTCTGGTCTTCGTCGTGATGACGCTGTGCTCGAACCTCTGGCCGGGCTGGGTGACCACGTCCGCCACGATGGTGACGTACCTGACCGGCTCCGGCGAGGGCTCCGTACGGTGGATCGCGATCGGCATGCTGATCGTGATCGCGCTCGGCCTGACGCTGGCCCCGGTGATCTACACCATGCTGGAACGGGTGATCTTCGTGAAGATCGCCCTCGTGGCGGCGCTGGTGGTGGTCGCGATCCTGGTCGCGATCAGCGCCGAGAGCTGGGCGGAGCTGGGCAAGGGCCTGACCGTGAATGCCGGGTTCCCGGTGCCGCCGCTCGACTTCGCGGTGCTGATGGGCGCCATCGCGTACGCCGGAGCGGGCGGCGGCCAGAACCTGTGCCAGAGCAACTGGATCCGCGACAAGGGCTTCGGCATGGGCCAGTACGTGCCGCGCCTGGTCAGCCCGGTCACCGGTCACGAGGAGGCGGTCTCGTCGACCGGCTTCCAGTTCTCGCCGACCAAGGAGAACCTGGCGCGGTGGAGGCAGTGGTGGCGCTTCGCGAACGTCGAGCAGGCGTGGACGTTCGCGATGGTGTCGTTCGTGACGATCGCGCTCATGTCGATGCTGGCCTATTCGACGGTGTTCGGCCGCCCTGGGCTGGAGAACAGCATCGCGTTCCTGGAGGCCGAGGGGCGGGTGCTGCAGGACACGGTCGGCACCTGGTTCGGGCTGCTGTTCTGGGTGATCGGGGCGCTGGCCCTGTTCGCGTCGGCCATGGGGATCGTCGACTACACCTCGCGGCTGGCCTCCGACACGATCAAGACGGTCTACCTGCGTGACAAGCCGGTCTCGGTGAACCGCGTCTACTTCTTCGTGGTGTGGGCGATGGCGCTGGTCGGCACCGGGATCCTGCTGGCGGGCCTGGACCAGCCGCTCATCCTGCTGGTGTTCTCGGCGTGCTTCGCGGCCGTGATGATGTTCGTGTACTCGATCCTGCTGATCATTCTCAACCGGCGGTCGCTGCCGGAGGCCATCAGGGTGCGCTCGTACCGGCTGGGGGCGCTGATCTGGTCGGTGGCGTTCTTCGGCACGCTGACCGTGATCGTCGTCATTCAGCAGGCTCAGAAGTTGTTCGGCGTATCGTGAATGGGTGATCAACGGAGCCCATGTGATCATTTTCAGCCGGGACGCGGAGGCCGACCAGGCCTTCCTCCGTGACGTGCTCGGCTGCCCGAACGTCGACGCGGGAGGCGGCAGGCTGATCTTCAAGCTGCCTCCCGCGGAGGTCGCCGTGCATCCCACGGACGGCGCGGACATCCACGAGCTCTACCTCATGTGCGACGACATCGACCGCACCATGGCCGAGTTGCGGGAGCGGGGCGTGGAGTTCGTCGCGCCGGTCAGCGAGCAGCCCTGGGGCGCGCTGACCGCGCTCAACCTGCCGGGCGGCGGGCGCCTGGCCCTGTACGAGCCCCGCCATGAGACCGCGTACGACCTCCCCGAGGACCTCTCCTGACAGGCGGGAACGGCGGCAGGCCGGTCATCAACGCGGAAGCGGACCTGCCGCGTTAGCAGGCACAATGATGGGCATGCTGGACACCTCGGCCCGCTTGCTCAAGCTGCTGTCCCTGCTCCAGGCGCACCGCGACTGGTCGGGGCCCGAGCTGTCGAGCCGGCTCGGTGTCTCGACCAGGACGATCCGCAACGACGTCGAACGCCTGCGCTCGCTCGGCTACCCGGTGCACGCCACGCCGGGCGTCGCGGGCGGCTACCGGCTGGGCGCCGGGGCCGCGCTGCCGCCGCTGCTGCTCGACGACGAGGAGGCCGTGGCGGTCGCGGTGGGCCTCGGCCGCGCGGCCGGCGGCGGTGTGGAGGGCATCGAGGAGTCCTCGGTACGCGCCCTGGCCAAGCTGGAGCAGGTGCTCCCGTCACGGCTGCGGCGGCGGGTGAACGCACTCAACACCTACACGATCCAGATCCCCGGCGAGGCGCCCGCGGTCCCTCCCGACGTGCTGACCACGATCGCGAACGCGGCCCGCGACCACGAGCGTCTGCGCTTCGACTACACCGCCCACGAGGGCGAGCGGAGCAGGCGCGACGTGGAGCCGTACCGGCTGGTGCACCGGCGCGGGCGCTGGTACCTGGTCTGCTACGACCTCGGCCGGAACGACTGGCGCATGTTCCGGGTGGACCGGATGAGCCCGCGCACCCCGGCGGGTCCCCGGTTCACCCCGCGCGAGCTGCCCGGCGGCGGCGACGTGGCCGCGTACGTGGAGCGGGCCGTCAGCACCGCCATGTGGCGTTACCGCGCGAGGGTGCTGCTGCACGCCCCGGCCGAGCAGGTCCGGGCACTGCCGCTGAGCCTGGAGGTCGAGCCGGTGGACGAGCACACCTGCCTGGCCCACCTGGGCGGCGACGATCTGAACGGGATGGCGGTGTGGATCGGGTTCATCGGCGTGGACTTCGAGGTGCTCGACCCGCCCGAGCTGGCCGAGCACGTGCTCCGGCTGTCGGAGCGCTACCGCCGGGCAGCGGGACGATAGCCGGGCAGCGAGGCGATAAAGGGGCAGGGCGGTAAGCCCGGTCAGAGCGTCACCCGCGGTCGGTCAGTGGCCGGTAAGGGCCCGGTCAGCGCCTCCGGCCAGGCTCGGGGCATGAAGAACATGACCCACGTGGCCGGCAGCAAGGCCGACTTCCAGCTCGTCACCCATCTCACCCTCGCCGGCAGCCAGTACGAGATCGGCAAGGCACTCACGCAGGAGGCCCGCCGCCTGGGCTGGGCGCCCGCCCAGGGCGACCCGGTCGTTAACCGGGCCCGCCGGACCTGGTTCGAACGGCACTGGCCGCAGCACCACGCCCGCATGGACGGCGCCGCGCAGGCCCTCGGTCTCGACCCCGACCAGGACGAGCTGGCCCTCGACGGCCTGAACTTCGTCCCCACCGGCTACGGCTGCTCCGCGATGTGGATCCCGCCGTCGGCCGCCACCGACGGCCACGGCCGGGTGGGCCGTAACTACGACTTCTTCCCCACCACCACAAGCGAGATCATGGGCGGCGAGCCCCGGCCGGGCGAGCTGCCCATGGCCGCCCGCCCCTACGTGATCACGACGGTGCCCGACGAGGGCCTCGCGTCCACGGTGATCACGATGTCGGCACTCGACGGCTGCATGGATGGCATCAACTCCGCCGGGCTGGCCGTCGCGCTGCTGGTGGCCGACTTCGAGAGCGCCGCGCCGCCGGAGGACATGTCGCCGCAGGTCGGGCTGGACAGCGCGCAACTGCCCCGCTTCCTGGTCGACACCTGCGAGAACGTGGAGCAGGCCAAGCAGGCGCTGCTGGGCGCCAAGCACTACGACTTCGGCATGCCCCTGCACTACCTGGTGGCCGACGCGAACGGGCAGGCGTTCGTGTGGGAGCGGGGCAGGGACGGCAAGGAGCACGTCATCGAGTTCGGCGACGGCCCGCTCTGCGTCACCAACCACCTGCTGCACCGCCACCGCGACCCGATGAACCTGCCGGAGGACACCCCGGGCAGCTTCGCCTCCTACTCCCGGCTGCGCACGCTGTACGAGCGCAGCAAGGGCGTCACGATGTCGTCCCAGGACATACGCGACAGTCTGCGCGCCGTCCAGCAGCCCGAGGAGGCGGCGGTGCCGTTCCGCACGTTGTGGAGCACGGTCTTCGACACCGCCGATCGCACCCTGTCCACCCGCTTCTACCTGGGCGACGGCGGACGTTACAGCGAGGAGCTGGTGTTCCCCGCCTCCGCCAGGTAGTCTTGGCGGACCTTCGAGCGCGACAGCTTGCCGGTCGGGGTACGCGGCAGCGCGGCCCGGTACTCGATCAGCTTCGGCCGCTTGAACCTGGCGATGCGCGGTTCGCAGTGCTCCAGCAACTCGGCGGTGAGCACGGGGCCGGGCGTGACGCCCTCGGCGGGCTGCACGAGGGCGACCACGCTGTGGCCCCACTCCGCGTCGGGCGCCCCTATCACCGCCACGTCGGCCACCGCGGGATGCTCCAGCAGGGCGGCCTCGATCTCGGCGGGGTAGATGTTCACCCCGCCTGAGACGATCAGGTCGGTGCGCCGGTCGCACAGGAACAGGTAGCCGTCCTCGTCGAGGAAGCCGATGTCGCCCGGCGTGTACCACTCCCCCATCATGCTGGCGGCCGTCTTGCCGGGGTCCTTGCGGTACTCGAAGGTGCCCAGGCTCGACTTGACGTAGATCGTTCCGGGCTCGCCGGGTGGCAGCTCCGCGCCGGACTCGTCGCAGATCCTGGCCTCGAACGTGGGCGCGGGCCGGCCGACGGTGCCCGGCCTGGCCAGCCAGTCGTGCGGCTTGACGGCGAAGGCGATCGTGGACTCGGTGGAGCCGTAGTACTCGTACAGCACCGGGCCCCACCACTCCATGATCTGCCGCTTGACCGCGACCGGGCAGGCGGCGGCGGTGTGGATGACCTGGCGCAGGCTGGAGACGTCGTACCTGGCCCGGACGTCCGGCGGGAGCTGCAGCATCCGGTGGAACATGGTCGGCACCATCATCGCGTTGGACACCCGGTGGCGCTCGATCAGCTCCAGGATGTTCACCGGGTCGAACCTGGGCGTGATCACCACCGTGTGACCGAGGTGCAGCGCGAACTGGACGTGCGCGCACGGCGCCGAGTGGTACATCGGCGAGGTCACCAGGTGGATCTCGTCGCCCGGCCTGAGGTCGACGACCTCGCCGACGAACCACGCGTGCAGCGGCACGATCGCCTCGGGCTCGGCCCCGGCCAGGGGGCGCTGCACGCCCTTGGGGAAGCCGGTGGTACCGGAGGTGTACCACATGACGGCGCCCGCCGTACGGTCGGCGGGGGCGTCCGTGGGTTGCCCGGCCGCCAGCCCGGCGGTGCCGATCTCCCCTCCCGGCACGGTGTGCCCGGCGTCGGTGACGACCACTTCCGCGTCGCAGTCGTCGAGGATGTACGCCACCTCGGAGGGCGTCAGATGCCAGTTGATCGGCACGTAGTAGAGGCCGATCTGCCCGGTCGCCATGACCATGACCAGGGCGTCGATGCCGTTGGGCAGCACGCCCGCGACGACGGCCCCGGTGCCGAGCCCACGGGCGCGCAGCCCGTGGGAGACCTGGTTGACGCGGGCGAGCAGGTCGCCGTACGTCGTACGGGTGCCGTCGGTGTCGATCACGGCCAGGCGTCCGGGGTCGGCGGCGGCGATGGCGTAGAAGCCCGGTAGTCCGCTGATGTCCATCACAGCTCCAGCAGTCGCGCGAGTCGGGCACGGTGGATCCGCGGCGGGCCCAGCAGCACCTCGTCGGCCTTGGCCCGCTTGTAGAACAGGTGGGCGTCGTGCTCCCACGTGTAGCCGATGCCGCCGTACAGCAGCAGGTGGTCGCGGCAGACCTCGAAGCAGGCGCGGCCCACGTACGCCTGGGCGAGCGCGGCGGCCTCGGGCAGCTCGGCGGGCGACTCGTCGGCGGCCCAGGCGGCGTACCTGACGATGGACTCGGCCTGTTCGAGCTTGCCGTGCATGTCGGCGAGCTTGTGCTTGACGCCCTGGTAGGAGCCGATGTAGCGGCCGAAGGCGACGCGGATCTTGGCGTAGGCCACGATGGCGTCGAGGGCGGCCCGCATGACGCCGAGCTGCTCGGCGGCCAGCGCCACGCAGAGCCGCTCGCCGACGCCGGTCTCGGACAGAGGGCCGAGCAGCCGGGCGGGCGCGTGGTCGAGCACCACCTCGGCCTGGCCGCGAGTGAGGTCGAGCGTCTCCAGCGCCGTACGGGTCACGCCGGGCCCGGACAGCTCGACGGCCGCCAGGCGCACGCCGTCACCGGTGCGCGCGGGCACGACCAGCACGTCGGCGTCCATGCCGGAGAGCACCTGGGCGAGGCGACCGCTCACGCCCGTGCCGTCGTGGGTGACCTCGGTCCGGTCGAGCGTGGCCGCGACGCGGCCCTCGGCGATGCCGGTCATCAACTCCTTGTCGGACACGGAAACCGGCACCGCGGCCGACACCGGGGCCGGCGTGGTCAGCGCGATCGCCGCGAACGCGGTGGCCAGGAAGGGACCGGGCAGCAGGGCCGCGCCGGTCTCCTCCAGGGCGACCGCCAGCTCGGACAGGCCCGCGCCCGCGCCGCCGTACTCCTCGGGGACGATCAGCCCGGACAGGCCCAGCTCGCCGTTGAGGCGGGCGTACACCTGCGGGTCGTAGCCCTCGCGGGCCTTGGGCAGGGGCGAGGTGGCGTTCAGGAAGGCGCGTACGGCCTCGCGCAGCTCCCGCTGTTCCTGGCTGAGTACGAGCTTCACGCCTGCGTCCCCACCTTCAGGTCCTTGAACGGCACGGTCTTGTCCACGCGCGGCTCCGGCGGCAGGCCGAGCACGCGGTCGCCGATGATGTTGCGCATGATCTCGTTGGTGCCGCCGCCGAGCGCCAGCCCGAGGGCCGTCGAGATCGCGCGGGCGAGCGGATGCCCGGCCAGCGCGGCCTCGGGTCCGACGAGCCGGGTGGCCAGGTCGGCCTGGAACAGGGTCAGCTCGGCGAGCAGCAGCTTGGCGGCGCTGCCCCGCGCGCCGGGGAAGAGCCCGGCCCTGGTCTCCTGGGCCAGCCGCTCGTTGAACAGCTCCAGCGCCCTGCTGCGGAGGTGCAGCTCGACGAGCTGGTCGCGGACCAGCGGGTCGCCGGTGTCGACGACCTGGCGCAACGCCTCAAGCGAGGCCGGGTTCTCCCGCTGCCCGCTCATGCCGACGCCCGCCGAGATCGACAGCCGCTCGTGCAGCAGCGTCGTGACGGCCACGCTCCAGCCGTCGTTCACCTCGCCCACGCGGTGCTCGTCGGGGACGGTCACGTCGTCGAAGAAGACCTCGTTGAAGTTGGCCCTGCCGGACATGTCCTTCAGCGGCCTGACCGTGACGCCGGGGTGGTGCATGTCGACCACGAACATGGTCAGCCCTTTGTGCTTGGGCACCTCCACGTCGGTACGGGCCAGCAGCAGCCCCCAGTCGGCGTGCTGGGCGACCGAGGTCCACACCTTCTGGCCGTTGACGACCCAGTGGTCGCCGTCGCGCACGGCCCCGGTCTGCAGGCTGGCGACGTCGCTGCCGGCGCCGGGCTCGGAGAAGAGCTGGCACCAGATCTCCTCGCCGCGCAGCAGCGGCCGCAGGAACCGTTCGCGCTGGGCGTCGGTGCCCCGCTCGGCGATGGTGGGCCCGGTCATGCCGAGGCCGATCGAGAAGACGTACGTGGGGAGGGTGTGGTCGCGGGCCTCCTCGGCGAACACGCGCTCCTCCGCCTGGGTCAGCCCCTGCCCGCCCCACTGTTTCGGCCACGTGATGCCGGAGTAGCCGGCGTCGTGGAGCCGGGCCATGAAGTCCTTGGCGCGGGCGATCCCGCCGGTCTCCGGGTGATCGTCGGACGGAGCGTGCTCCTGCAGCCAGGCCCTGGCCGCACGTCGATAATCCGCAAGGTTCACATCGACTCCTCGGCATCAGTGTTCACTTACTCTAATCAGGTCGCCGCGGCCCGCATAGGGCAGCAAACTGGCGGGCTTTAGCCTGCTTTGTCGGGGAATCTCCGCTGATTCGGGGAGAGAGCGTCCCGTGTGGTCACCTGATTAGCGTGATCACACGGGTGGGCCGTTCCCTGCGCGCGCGGCTGGCGCTGCTGGCCAGCGTCGCCATGGCGGTCCTCTGCCTCGCCGCCTCCGGCCTGCTGCTGTGGTCGGCGCGCAGCACGATCATGGACATCCGTACGCGGGAGATCATCGGTTCCGCCCTCCGCCTCGCCCATCAGATCCAGGACCACCGCCTGCCCTCTCAGGTGAGCATGGAACTGAACGGACTGCAGGTGGTGGACGCGAGCGGCCGGGTGGTCTCCTCGACCCCGAACCTGACCAGGTCGCCGCGCCTGAGCCGCCTGATCCCCGCCCCCGACCAGGTGAGCAGCACCGGGAGGCTCTGCGGGCGTCCGGAGTTCGAGGGCGAATGCCAGACGGTGGTCTCCTTCCGCGTGGACATGACGAACGGCGACTGGTACGTCTACGCCTTCGACCCGGAACCACCCTGGTACATCAGCCCCGCCGCGATCGCCATCCTCGCCGGGACGTCCATGGGGCTGGTGGCGCTGACCTGGTTCGGCGTCTCCCGCGTGGTGGCCAAGACGCTGGCACCCGTGAACCGCATCACCGAGCGCCTGGCCGAGATCACCGCGAGCGACATCAAGCTGCGGGTGCCCGTGCCCGAGAACGCCGACGAGATCAGGGCGCTGGCCCAGACCGCGAACCAGACGCTCACCCGCCTGGAGGAGGCGCTGGAGCAGCAGCGCCGCTTCTCCTCCGACGCCTCCCACGACCTGCGCAGCCCGATCACCGCCATGCGCGCAGAGTTGGAGGAGGCCCTGATCTCCCCCGGCGAGACCGACTGGCGCGAGGCCGGGAGCAAGCTGCTGAGCAGCCTCGACCGGCTGCAGAACATCGTCACCGACCTGCTCGCGCTGGCCCGGCTCGACGCGGGCGAGCCTGGCCGGTTGGAGCCGGTGAACCTGGCCGAACTCGTCGCCTCCGAGACCACCCGGCCGCGCTCCAAGCCGGTCATCACCTCGCTCCAGCCCGGCGTGGTGGTCAGCGGCGACCGGCTCAGGCTGGCCCGCCTGCTGACGAACCTGCTGGACAACGCCGAACGGCACGCCGAGAACACCATCGCGGTGACCGTGCGGCGCGACCATGACGCGGTGCTGGAGGTGCTCGACGACGGGGCCGGCATCGCGCCCGCGTACCGCGAGGCCGTCTTCAGGCGTTTCACCAGGCTGGACGCGGCGCGTAACCGCGACGCCGGCGGCACCGGGCTCGGCCTGTCGATCGCCCGCGAGATCGCCGCCTTCCATCAGGGCACGTTGCGGATCGAGGACTCCAAAACTGGCGCCCGTTTCGTCCTACGGATGCCGGTAAGGGAAGAGTGAGGCGGATTTCCGGACCCCTACCGACAGGCATCAGTGCCTGCGGTTACCATGATCAACGTGACTGTCGGTGAACGAGAGAATCTGACCGTGCCCGAACCCCCTCCGCCGGCACAGCCGGTGCCCGTTTTGTCCTACAAAATACTAGTGATCAGAAATTAGAGTCTCCCGCTGTGACAACTGGTTTCAGCCGATTACGGCGCGAGGATTTGCTGAAGACGGCCTGCGAGGTGATCGCGGAGCAGGGATTCGGCCACACCAGGACCCTGGACATCGCCAGGGCCGCCGGGGTGAGCCAAGCGCTGCTCTTCTACCACTTCGAGACCAAGGAGCGGCTGCTCGCGCAGGCCTTCGGCTACGCCGCCCGTCTGCACCTCAACGCGCTGGCCACCGTGGAGCGCTCCTCGGGCACGCCGCTGGAGCGCCTGCGCTCCCTGCTGCGGCTCTGCTCCCCCGCGATTCCCACCGAGGGCTGGCGGCTGTGGATCGACGCCTGGTCGGAGGCGATGCGCAGCAGCGAGCTGGAGGAGACCTCGCGGCGGATCGACGCCAGGGGCCGCACGCTGATGCGCGGGATCATCGAGGCCGGGGTCGACTGCGGCGAGTTCGCGTGCGCCGATCCCGACGGGACGACGTGGCGGCTGTTCGCGCTCATCGACGGGCTGGCCGTGCAGACGCACGCGCACCCCAAGGTGTTGTCACGGCGCAAGGTCAACACGCTGATCCGTACGGCGGCGGCGATCGAGCTGGGGGTGCCCGCGGAAAAGCTGTGACCCTGTCCCTTCCCAGCGCTATTGGATGCTTCGTACAATTGCTGGGCGAGGGAGAGGAGCGCACGCGATGACATCCGCACCGAGCTCTGCCGCCGCCGGTGAACACGACGAGCGGGTCGCGAGCAGGAGCGCGTACCGGGCGGTCATCGAACGCCTCTCGAAGGCGTCGGTGGACAAGCACTGGGAGCCCTACCGCGACATCCCTTGGGACGACCCCGAGTTCCTCGTGGACCCCGTCGACCCGCGCTGGGAGCTGCCCGAGATCGACCGGCTGGGCGGCCACCCCTGGTACCGCGGCCGCTCGCCCGAGGTCCGCGCGCGGATCGGGCTGTGGCGGGTGGCCACGGCCATGAAGATCGGGCTGCAGTTCGAGAACCTGCTCAAGCGCGGCCTGCTCAACTACGCCTACCGGCTCCCGAACGGCTCCCCGGAGTTCCGGTACGTCTACCACGAGACCATCGAAGAGGGACATCACGGGATGATGTTCCAGGAGTTCGTGAACCGTACGGGGATGCCGATCCGCGGCATGCCCGGCCCGCTGTCGCTGATCGCCCAGGTTGCGCCCTGGATCCCGCTGGTCTCGACCGAACTGTTCTTCGTGTTCGTCCTGGGCGGCGAGGACCCGATCGACCACGTCCAGCGCAAGTTCCTCAGGGAGGGCCGGGTGCACCACCCGCTGGAGGAGACGATCATGCGCATCCACGTCGCGGAGGAGGCCAGGCACATCTCCTTCGCCCGGCACTACCTGCGTGACCGGGTGCCGCGCATGCCCGCGTACCGGCGTCTCGTGCTGGGCCTGATCGCGCCCGTCATCCTCGGCGTGATGGCCCGGATCATGCTCGCGCCGCCCGGCCCGATGATCCGGCGCTTCCGCATCCCCACGAACGTGGTGGCCGAGGTCTACCTGCTCAACCCCGCCGCCAGGCGGGACCTGCGCGACTCGGTGGGCAGGACGCGCGAGCTGTGCGCGGAGATCGGGCTGGTCAACCGGCTCACCCGGCGGCTGTGGAAGATCATGGGGATCTGGGCGGACGCCGCGCCGTCAGCACCTCGGTGACCGACACCAGCTCCCACGTGCCCGCGGGGTTGAGCGCGAGCAGCTCCCGCCTGGCCGCCTCGGTGAAGGCGGGCAGCCGGTCGCCGAGGCGGGCGGGCGCGGTGTAGGAGTAGGAGAGCTGCAGGCCGATCACGGCCTCCAGCCCGTACGTGTGGCGCTGCTCGTAGCGGACCCGGTCGAGGACGCCGAACGGCGAGCCGGCCAGCACCTCCTCGTAGTGCACGCCGGTGGCCTGGTAGGTGTTGGCCGCGGTGAAGGTGTTGACCTCGAACTCGTCGCGTACCCGCCGCATGGCGGGCTCCCACGGCTCCTCCGCCACGCGGCGCGGCGGGCCCACCAGCGCGACCACGCCGCCGGGCGGCAGCAGCCCGTCCAGCTCCGCCAGCACCGCCCGCCGGTCCATCCAGTGGAACGACCTGCCCATCACGACGTGCCCGAACGCCGGCAGCTCGCGCAGCGTCCTCGAGTCGCCCCGCAGCCAGCGGATGTTCGCCGCCCGCCCGGCCAGGCGGCGACCCTCGGCCAGCATCTCCGCCTCCGGGTCGACGGCCAGCACCTCGCGAACCCGCGCCGCCAGCGGGATCGCCACCGTCCCCGGCCCGCAGCCCAGGTCGAGGACCACGCTGTCCGCGCCGAACGTCGCCGCCAGGTGCTCGATCGCCGGGTCGGCGTACCGGGTGCGGTATTTCGCGTAGTAGGGTGCCGCGCCGCCGAACAGGTCCTTCATGGGTGGGACCATATACGGGTTCGAGAGTTGTTCGATGGAAGGTTCTGATCTGTGAGGCGGCTACTCACGGTCCTGCTGCTCGCCTGCGCCGCGGCGGGGGTGGTGTGCTCCCCGGCCCAGGCGCACAACGTGCTGATCGGCAGCGACCCGGCCGAAGGAGCCACGCTGACGGCCTCGCCCGCGCAGGTGACGCTCGTCTTCGACCAGGCGGTGCGCCAGGGATACGCGCAGGTGGGCGTGACGGGGGCCGACGGGTCCTCGTACGCCGACGGGAGCGCCGTGGTGGCGGCCGAGCGGGTGTCGGTGAAGGTGAAGCCGCTGCCCGCCGGGGGGTCGTACGTGGTGGGCTACCGGATCCTGTCGTCCGACGGGCACCCGGTCACCGGGAAGATCGGCTTCCGGCTGGCCGCCAGTGCGTCCGGGGCCACGTCAGGGATCTCGTCCGGGGCCCCGTCCGAGGTCACTGGCGAGGTCACGGGCGAGGTCACTGGCGGGACGACGGCAGGCGGCTCCAGTGCGGAGGCCGCCGAGGCGGCCGCCAACGGCGGGGCCGGGATGGCCGTGGTGTGGATCGTGGCGGCGCTGCTGGTCCTGGCGGCGGGCACCGCCGTCGCCCTCCGCCGCTCGACGACCGCCTCTGCCCCTGCCTCCGCCTCCGCCTCCGCCTCCGTCGGCGCGGCCGAGGGCGCGGGCTCCGGTCCTGCCGAGGAGAGGCGCGCGTGAGCGTCGCCGCTCCCGCACTCCCCCGGGAACGGCGAGGGCCGCGGCGCGGCGGCGGGCGGCTCATGGCGGGCGCGTTCGGGGTGTGCGCGGTCGTCGCCGCCGTGGCCGCGAGCTCCCTCACCGCCCAGGAGTCCGTGCCCGGCATCCCGATGCCCGGGGCGGTCGTCTCGATCGGGCTCCCGGTCGTCCGGGTGCTGCTCGACCTGGCCGCCGTGGCCGTGGTCGGGCTCAGCCTGCTGCCCAAGCTGCTCGGCTTCGACGCGCCCGAGCGTACCGAGCCGGTCATGCGCAGGGTGCGCCCGCTGGCCGTGGTCGCCGCCTGGGCGTGGGCGGTCTGCGCGCTGCTCACGATCGTCTTCCAGACCGCCGAGCTCAATCCCGGCGCCGTGCCCACGTTCGGGATGATCGCCGGTTACGTCGAGACCGTCGGCACCGGGCAGGGGCTGCTGTTCAGCGCGGCCTGCGCGCTGGCGGCGGCCGGGATCGGGCTGATGGCGGTGCGGTTCGGCGAGAAGGTTCCGGCCGAGCTGCGGGTGATCGTGGCGCTGTTCGGGCTGCTGCCGATCCCGGTCACCGGGCACGCGGTGAACTCCGTCTGGCACGACCCGATCATGATCTCCATGGAGATCCACGTCATGGGCGCCGCGGCGTGGACCGGCGGGCTGCTGGCCACGGCCGTCTTCCTGGCCCCGCACCGCGACCTGCTGGCCCTGGCGCTGCCGAGGTTCTCCAGGATCGCCACCGTGTGCCTGCTCCTGGTGGCGCTGTCGGGGCTCGTCACGGGGCTGGGCACGATGGCGCTCACGCCCGGCGTGACACTGCCCGACGCGATCGTGACCAGCCACTACGGGGTGCTGGTCGTGGTGAAGGCCTCGCTGGTGGCGCTGCTGGTGCCGCTGGCGGCCCACATCCGGTTCAGGTTGCTGCCCGCCGTCCGCGCAGGGCGGGCCACCGCCCTGGTGGGCTGGGCGGCGGCCGAGGTGGGCGTGATGGGGCTGGCGTACGGCGTGGCGGTGGCGATCACCCGCGCCTCGATCGCCTGAGCCCTTGCCGGGGTCGGCGCGGGGTGGTCAGGGCGTGGCGGGGGCGGTCACGGGCGGCACGGAGGGCTCGATCGTTCGGGGCCGGAGCTGCCGCCTGCCCACGACCAGCTCGATCGCCAGCCAGGCGGCGAGCAGCCCGAGCCCGGCCCACCCGGCCGACGACGTGGCCAGGGGAGGCGCCCCGAGCAGCCCCTCCTGGCCCTTGATCGCGCCGTACACCGGGCCCATGACCGCGCTCTGCGCCGCCAGCGTCCCGTAGGCCACGGCCGTGACGACCGCCGCGCCGAGCACCGCTCGCAGCAGCGGCATCCGTACCAGGAAGGCCAGGTCGACCAGCAGCCCGGCGACCACCAGGAAGAACGGCACCGCGGACGGCGGGAACCCGGTGAAGGTCAGCAGCGGCCACATCGCCGCCCTGAACCCCACGTAACCGGCGGCGACGAGCGTGGCCGCGCCGAACCGGCCGATCAGCAGCCTGGCCGCCACCAGCACCGACAGCCCGGCGACCACGGCGTAGACCGGGTAGAGGAAGTCGGGCACGGGCAGGGTGAATCCGGCCATCATGATCCGGTCGATCGGGCGTCCCATCTGGTCGGCCGCGAACTGGAGCAGGATCTGCTCGGCGTAGGTGGCGTGGTTGTCCCAGGCGCCGAGTGACAGGATGCCGTACTCCTGGTGCTGCTCGGGGAAGTGCACGTTCTCCAGGAAGAACGCCAGGAACGCCCCCAGCACCACCACCCGCTCCCGGCCCGGAGGCGCGCCCATGAACCAGCCGCGGACCACACCCGCGATCATGAAGAGCGTTCCGACGTAGAGCATGATGTGGGACGGGCTCCACGAGGTGATGTCGAGCCCGTTGACGCGGTGGTTGATCAGGTCGAGCGGCACCGCGACGAGGAAGATGCCGGTGCCCCACTGGATGAGCCGCAGCGCGGCCTTGTCGACGCCGTAGCCAGTGTAGCCGTGGATCACGGTCAGGGCGACGGCGAGCGCCGTACCGGCGGAGTTGAGCAGGTGCGGCGGGGCCAGGTCGTCGCGCAGCCACTTGAAGTGCCACGAGACGTCCCAGGCCGAGCCGAGCACCTTGAGCGTGAACGCCGCCAGCCAGCCGAAGTAGAGCACCCTGAACAGGTCTTGCGGCGTCTCGCGGCCCGCCTCACCGCGGGTCCAGTAGGGCAGGGCCCACGCGGCGGCCTTCTTGAACGATGCTGGAGCCTTCACGGCAGAGAATCTTACGGTCATCGGCCTGCCGCAGGATTCCCCCCATCACCGGCTGAGGCTCGGAGGGAGAACATGAGGGGGATCCTGGGCTCGTCGCCGGGCTTGCGGTAGGTCCTGCTGTCCGACTCGACGAGCGTGGCGAAGCGGCGGAACAACGTGTGCTCGTGCTCGTGCAGGAACTCCACGCGCAGCCCGGCCGCCGTGACCGCGCTGACGATCTCACCGAGGCCGTGCCGGAACTCCACGGAGGTCTGGTGTTCGAGCACCTCGGAGCCGGTGTAGGTGTACGGGTACTCCCAGACGTGCGGGCCGCGCTCGAAGTAGTCGTAGGTGATCTTGGTGCCGGTCTCGTCGTCGAGCGTCTCGGCGAACGGGTGAAATTCAGCGATATAGAGGAACCCGCCCGGTTTGAGCAGGGCGGCCACCGTCTCGGCCCAGCGGGTAAGGTCGGGCAGCCAGATCAGGGCCCCGATGCCCGTGTAGACGATGTCGTACGTCTCACCGAGCGCCTCGGGCGCGTCATTGACGTCGGCCGTCACGAACCTCGCCGGAATGCCGCACTCCGCCGCGATCGTCCTCGCGTGCCCGATGGCGGCCTCGGAGAAGTCGAGCCCGGTCACCTGGGCGCCGAGCCGCGCCCAGGACAGCGTGTCGAGGCCGAAGTGGCACTGCAGATGCACCAGGCTGCGGCCGGACACCTCGCCCACCTCGTCGAGCTCGAACGGGCGCAGCGCGTTCCTGCCCGCCTTGAACCCCTCGACGTCGTAGAAGTCGCTGGTGATGTGGATGGGGACGCGGGCGTTCCAGTTGGCCCTGTTGACCTGCAGGTAGTCGTCCATGAGCATGATCGTAGACAGGCGGGGGCGACCCGCGCACGGGTATTTCCCCGGCGGCCCTGGGTGCCGGGTGGTCAGCGGGGCGCAGGCGTGGCAGACGGCGTGGACTTTGCGGGGGAGCCGTCCGCATGTTCCGTTCAGTCACCAGAGCCCCGGCGCCGTACGATCGCGTCGCTGATCTCCCGTGCCGCTTCGAGCTCGGGCGCCACCCAGCGCAGGCCGGTGTCCCCCACCTCCGCCGGCTCGGCGATCACCTGCGGCAACGGCGCCTCATCCACACCGGACCGCCACGTTGCCGGGTCTGCCTGCTCCGGCAGATGCCGGAACCGATCGTTCTGCGCCTCATCCCTCATATTGGACATGACGGCCGCAACCCCGCCGAAGTTCCTCGCCAGATCATGACTTCTCCCCGGCCCCGGCCAGAGGGGCCGCCGTCGGCCGCGGCGTCACGTGCGAACCGATCAGGGGCGACAGGCCATCCCGCACACACGGTCCAGCGTGCATGATGGCCCGGTGACTCCAGAAGACGCAGAGGCGATCCTCCAGGAATACTTCGCCCCCTGGATCAAACAGCTCGACCTGCGCGTGGAGGAGGTGGGCGACCGCCACGCGATCGTACGACTGCCCTGGTCCGACGAGCTGGCCAGGGAGGGCGGCGGCCTGTCGGGGCAGGCCATGATGGCAGCCGCCGACACGGCCACGGTCGTCGCCATCTCGGCGGCGCGCGGCGGGTTCGTCCCGATGACCACGGTTCAGCAGTCCACCACCTTCCAGCGACCCGTGATGGGCAAAGACGTCCTGCTCGACGTCCGTATCACGAAGCTGGGCCGCTCCCTGGCCTTCACCGAGATCACCCTCACCGCCGAAGGCGCCACCGAAGCGGCGGCCCACGCCACCACCGTCTACGCGCTCCTCTCCTGACCCACCCCACCGGCCTCCCTCCCGGCCACGATCAGCGTCGTCCTTACCTGAGAGGTAATCGCCGAGACCCGCACGCCACAGGAGACTGCAACCACTACCGCTGAACGGACCTCAAGGACGCGAACACCATGACCACGAACGCGAAGGCGACCGCGACGACTCGTGACATCGTGCAGGAGTTGCTGCGCCGGATAGGCGAGGGCGATTTCGAGAGGATCGCCGAGTTGTTCGCCGAGCAGAGCGACTGGCGCTTCAACTGGCCGGAAGAAGGGCACCCGTCGGTGCCGTGGATCAAGCCCCGTTCGAGCCGCCGCGACGCGGCGGAGCACTTCCGCATGCTGACCGCGTACCACGTGCCGGAGCTGAACGGCACGTCGGTGACGCGGATCCTGGTCGACGGCGGTGACGCCGTGGTGCTCGGCGACCTCGTCCAGACGGTCAAGGCCACCGGCAGGTCGTACACGTCGCCGTTCGCCCTGCACCTCACGGTCGAAGACGGCCAGATCACCCGCTACCACATCTACGAAGACAGCCTCACCGTGGCCCGCGCGCTCTCCGACGACTCCATCACGTCATAGCCGAACAGCGCCGATCCCCGAACGGGCCGCACCAGGTGACCCGCTCAGTGGTGGGGAGCGTTTCGAGGGAGGTTTCGGGGCGAATGGTGGATGATCGACCGATTCGCCGCCGAGATGCGCCTTTCAGCAGGTCCCGGTGCGGCTCCGTCTCAGGGATCTCTCAGGGTGCGGAAAGTAGGCTCTCCGCATGAAGCGTGTGGCCGCCCTGGTAGCGGCGCTCGCCCTCATCGGGGTGGCGACATGGCTCGTGTGGCCGTCCACTCCCGAGGTGCGGGGCCAGGACCAGAAGATAACCGTCGTCGACGGACCAGCCGACGACCAGCGTGTCGAGCTCGATACGACGTTCTTCCCGCCACCCGATGGAGGGAAGGCCCCTGTCGTGTTGCTCGCGCACGGCTTCGGCGGCAGCAAGCAGAGCATGCGGGACCAGGCGGTCCGCCTCGCCCAGCAGGGCTATGCGGTGATGACCTGGTCGGCGCGCGGGTTCGGACAGTCGACCGGGGAGATCGCGCTCAATTCGCCCGACTACGAGGTCAAGGACGTCAAGCAGCTCATCGACTGGCTGGCCAAGCGTCCCGAGGTCCAGCTCGACGCCACCGGTGACCCGCGCGTCGGCATCGCGGGCGGCTCGTACGGCGGCGCCATCGCGCTGATGACGGCGGCCTACGACCAGCGGGTGGACGCGATCGTCCCCCAGATCACCTGGTCCGACCTGGCCGACGCGCTGTTCCCCAACGCCGCCGCCCAGGCCGCTGCCCCCACGGCCACCACTTCGCAGGCGACTCCCGCTCCGCCGTCGACGGCCGGGGAGGGTGCTGCTGCCGCGAGCGGGGTGTTCAAGCGGATGTGGGCCGGGATCTTCTTCGGCCAGGGCGTGTCGCTGGACGCCACGTCGCTGCTGGGCCGGCGGGAGGCCGCCGGTCCCCTGACGCCCGAGCAGGCGCGGTGCGGCCGGTTCCTGCCCGCGATCTGCGACGTCTACCAGCAGGTCGCCACGGACGGCCGGGCCACGCCCGAGGCCGTCGCGCTGTTGCGGAAGTCGAGCCCGATCACCGTCGCCGGCCAGATCAAGGCCCCGACGCTGCTCCTCCAGGGCCAGCGCGACTCGTTGTTCCCGCTCAGCCACGCCGACGCCAACGCCAGGGCCATCGCCGCCACCGGTACGCCGGTGAGCCTGGCCTGGTTCGACGGCGGGCACGACGGCGGCAACGGCGAGGTCGACTGGCTCTTCGACCAGTCCGCCGCCTGGTTCGCCCGTTACCTGAAGAGCGAGGAGTCGGCGCCGCCGGTGAACGCGTTCACGGTGACGCGTGACGGCGGACGCGACCCCGGCACCCGGCAGCGCATCCGGCTCCACCCGGAGGCCGCCGCCTACCCCGGGCTGGCGGGCACCGACACGACGACCGTCGAGCTGAACGGCCCCGAGCAGAGCATCGTCAACCCGCCCGGCGGCGCACCGGCCTCGATCTCGACCGTGCCCGGCATCGGCGGCCTGCTGGGCGGCCAGACCACGGGCGGCGTCTCGATCGACATGCCGGGCCAGAGCGCCGCGTTCGAGTCGCCGCCGCTCACGGCCCCGCTCCAGCTCACCGGCAGCCCGACCGTCACGGTGAAGGTGACGGGCAAGGGTGAGGCGACGCTGTTCGCGAAGCTGTACGACGTCGCCGACAACGCCCAGCCGCCCACCCTGCCCGCCGGGCTGGTGGCACCCGTACGGGTGACGATTCCCGAGGGCGCGGGCAGCGCGCAGGCCACGATCACCCTGCCCGCCGTGGACCATCGCTTCGCCGTGGGGCACCGGCTCCGCCTGGTGGTGACGACGACCGACATGGGGTTCGCGACGCCCGCCGAACCGGCCGCGTACCAGGTCTCGCTCGCCTCCCCGGCGCTCGCGGTCCCCACGGTCCGTACGCTGGCCGCCGCTCCGACCGGGGTCGCGTGGTGGGTGTGGGCGATGCCGCTGGCGGCGGTGGTCGTCGCGGGCGTGCTGCTGGCCACGGGACGTACGTCGACGCGTTCCCGCCTCCGCAAGGCGGCGCTCGCCCCGGACGCGCAGGGGCCCGGCCGCCTGCCGGAATCCACCCCGCTCGACACCCCGCTCAACGCCCCGCTCGACACCGCTCTCGACGCCGTTCCCGTCGCGACCGGCGGCGCCGGTCCAGGTGCGGTGAGCGGTCCGGAGACGCCGTTGGAGATCAGCGGGCTGACGAAGGCGTACCGCAACGGCGAACTGGCCGTCGACGACCTGTCGTTCCGCGTCGAGCCGGGCCAGGTGCTGGGCCTGCTCGGGCCCAACGGCGCGGGCAAGACCACCACGATGCGCATGATGATGGGCCTCATCCAGCCGGACGCGGGCGAGATCCGCATCTTCGGCGAGCGCGTGACCCCGGGCGCGCCCGTGTTGTCCAGGCTGGGGTCGTTCGTCGAGGGGCCCGGCTTCCTGCCGCACCTGTCGGGGCGCGACAACATCGAACTGTACTGGGCCGCCACCGGCCGTCCGGTGGCCGACGCGCACTTCGACGAGGCGCTGGAGATCGCGAACCTGGGCAAGGCACTGGAGCGGGCCGTGCGAACGTACTCGCAGGGCATGCGCCAGCGGCTGGCCATCGCCCAGGCCATGCTCGGCCTGCCGGACCTGCTCGTGCTCGACGAGCCCACGAACGGTCTCGACCCGCCCCAGATCCGGGAGATGCGCGAGGTGCTCAAGCGCTACGCGCGCGACGGCCGTACCGTGATCGTTTCCAGCCACATGCTGGCCGAGGTGGAGCAGACCTGCAGCCACGTCGTGGTCATGCGGCGCGGACGCCTGGTCTCGGCCGGTCCCGTGTCGCTGCTGCTCGGCTCGGCCAAGCCGGCCAACGGGCACGGGCCGCGCCTGGAAGACGTGTTCCTCGACCTCATCGGAGACAAGGCATGACCGCCGCGACCGGCTACGCGCCGCACCGTACGCTGCCGTTGCGGGTGGAGATCGTCCGCCAGTTCAAGCGGCGGCGGACGCTGGCCATGTTCGCCCTGCTGCTGGCGTTGCCGTGGGTCCTGGTGATCGCGTTCCAGTTCGGGCCGCAGTCGAGCGGGCAGACGCAGTCGGCGCTGCGCATCTCCGACCTGGCCACGGAGAGCGGCCTGAACTTCGCCGCGTTCGCGCTCTCGGTGTCGGCCAGTTTCCTGCTGGTGGTCGCGGTGGCGCTGTTCTGCGGCGACACCGTGGCCAGCGAGGCCAACTGGTCGTCGCTGCGTTACCTGCTGGCGGCGCCGGTCCCCCGGGATCGGCTGCTGCGGCAGAAGCTGATCGTGGCGCTCGGCTACTCGGCGGCGGCGGTGATCTGCCTGCCACTGATGGCGCTGCTCGCCGGCACGCTGGCGTTCGGCTGGGACGACATCCAGGTGCCCGGCACGGGTGAGACCATCCCGGCGCTCGACGTGCTGCCCCGGTTCGGGATCGTCATCGGGTACGCGCTGGTCAGCCAGCTCGTGGTCGCCGCCCTGGCCTTCCTCATCTCCACCATGACCGACTCCCCGCTGGGGGCCGTGGGAGGTGCGGTCGGGCTGTGGATCGTGTGCACCATCCTCCAGGCGGTCGAGGCTCTGGGCGTGTTGCGCGAGTTCCTGCCCACGTTCTGGAACACCGCCTGGCTGGACGCCCTGGCACCCGAGCTGGACTGGAGCGGGATGGTGAAGGGCGCGTCGGTGTCGATCACGTACGCGGCGATCCTCATCGCGATCGCGTTCCGCCGCTTCCGCCGCAAGGACGTGGTGAGCTGACCGCTCACCCCCAGCCGGCTCCTGGGGGTGAGCGGTCAGGTGGTCCAGTCGACGGCCTTGGTGACGGCCTTCTTCCAACCGGCGTACCCCCGGGCCCGCTCCTCCTCGCTCCACGTCGGCTCCCACCGCCGGTCCTCCGCCCAGTGCGAGCGCAGCTCGTCGGTGTCGTTCCAGTGGCCCACCGCCAGCCCTGCGGCGTATGCGGCCCCGAGCGCCGTCGTCTCGGCGACCACCGGGCGGCTGACCGGCACGCCGAGGATGTCCGACTGGAGCTGCATGCACAGGTCGTTCGCCGTGACGCCGCCGTCCACCTTCAGGACGTCGAGGACCACCCCCGAGTCCTCCTGCATGGCCTCGACCACGTCGCGGCTCTGGTAGCAGATGGCCTCCAGGGTGGCCCGGGCGAGGTGGGCCTCGTTGTTGTAGCGCGACAGGCCGACGATGGCGCCGCGGGCGTCGGCTCGCCAGTACGGCGCGAACAGCCCCGAGAAGGCCGGCACGAAGTACACGCCTCCCGAGTCGCGCACCCGCCGGGCCAGCGTCTCGCTCTCGGCCGCCGAGGTGATGAGGTGGAGCTGGTCGCGCAGCCACTGCACGGCCGAGCCGGTCACCGCGATCGAGCCCTCCAGCGCGAACACCGCGGGCTGGTCGCCGAACTGGTAGGCCACGGTGGTGAGCAGCCCGCTCCGCGAGCGGACGCGGTCGGTGCCGGTGTTGAGCAGCAGGAAGTTGCCGGTGCCGTAGGTGTTCTTGGCCTCGCCGGGCGAGAAGCAGACCTGGCCGACGGTGGCCGCCTGCTGGTCGCCGAGGACGGCGGTGATGGGCACCTCCCCGCCAGCCGGACCGGACCGCAACGTGCCGCCGTAGCCGGTGGGGTCGGCGGAGGGCCGGATCTCGGGCAGCATCGCGCGCGGGATGCCGAAGAACGACAGCAGCTCGTCGTCCCAGTCGAGCGTGTCGAGGTCCATGAGCATCGTACGGCTGGCGTTGGTCACGTCGGTGACGTGCGCGCCGCCGTCGACGCCGCCGGTGAGGTTCCACACGGTCCAGGTGTCGGCGGTGCCGAAGACGGCCTCGCCCCGGTCGACGGCCTCGCGCACGCCGTCCACGTTCTCCAGGATCCACTGGAGCTTGCCGCCGGAGAAGTACGCGTCGGGCCGCAGCCCCGTCCGGTCGCGGATGATCTGGCCGCGCTCGTCCTGTTCGAGGGCGGCGGCGATGCGGTCGGTACGGGTGTCCTGCCAGACGATCGCGTTGTAATACGGGCGCCCGGTACGCGGGTTCCACACCACCGTGGTCTCGCGCTGGTTCGTCACCCCGAGCGCGGCGAGGTCGGTGGTGTGCAGCCCGGCGCGCTGGAGGGTGGTCTCGATGACGGCGGCGGTCCTGGTCCAGATCTCGATCGGGTCGTGCTCGACCCAACCGGCCCTGGGCAGGATCTGCTCGTGTTCGAGCTGGAACTTAGCGACCTCGGCACCGTCGTGATCGAAGATCATGAAGCGGGTGCTGGTGGTGCCCTGGTCGACGGCGCCGACGAAGTCAGGCATGGCGTTGTGTTCTCCTCGGCGTGGTGCAGGGCCCGGCGGTCTGCTCGGGCGTCACTCAGTCGGACGGCTTCACGGTGTCGCGGTCCTGGCCCTGCGGCAGGTGGCGGGCGATGCTCGCCTGGTACAGCCCGGCCCCGAGCGCGCCGCCGACCAGCGGGCCGACGACGGGGACCCAGAAGTACAGGTCGCCGTACTGGTCGCGCCACGCGCCGTGGTAGCCCGTGAGGAAACTGGCCAGGCGCGGCCCGAAGTCGCGCGCCGGGTTGATGGCGTAGCCGGCGTCGGTGCCGAACGACATGCCGATCCCGACGACGAGCAGCCCGATGACGACCGGCCCCATGTTCGCGCTCGGCGCCATGTTGGCCACGTCGGACAGGGCGAAGATGACGAAGAGCAGGATCGCGGTGCCGATGATCTGGTCGCGCAGGCCGCCCCACATGTCCACCGGCAGGGTGCCGTTGCCCGGCAGGGTCGAGAAGACGATCTGCGTCTTGATCGTGTGCCCGGGGTCGGCCAGGTGCAGCACCTCGGTGTAATTCCAGCGCACGATGAGGGCGGCGACGAAGGCCCCGGCGGTCTGCGCGGCGGCGTACGGCAGGACCTTGCGCCACGGGAAGCCGCGGAACAGCGCGAACCCCAGCGAGACGGCGGGGTTGAGGTGCGCCCCCGTGGTGCGTCCCGCGACGTAGACGCCGAGCGCCACCCCGATCCCCCACGCCCAGGCGATGCTGTCGTGGTCGCCCAGCCCGCCGGCCACCACCTGTGCGACGACCCCCGCGCCGAACAGGATGAGCACCATGGTCCCGGCGAACTCCGCGACCAGCTCGCCGGTCAGCCGTCTCCGGCCGGGCGATCGGGCCACCTGCCACCTCCTTGCGCTGTTGTGTGCCTTCCCGCATTACGGGGAATGCATACGAATCGTGCGCAGAGCGTCACCGAAAGTGAGGAATGTGCCGTGGGGATGACCGGTGGGCTCGACGCGCGGGACCGGCGGCGGACCATCGACCGGCTCGGCGAGCAGACCTTCGACGTGCTGGTCGTCGGCGGGGGCGTCACGGGCGCCGGGGCCGCGCTCGACGCCGCCTCACGCGGGCTGCGGGTGGCCCTGGTCGAGAGCCGCGACCTGGCGTCGGGCACGTCGAGCCGGTCGAGCAAGCTGATCCACGGCGGGCTGCGCTATCTGGAGCAGTTCGACTTCAAGCTCGTCAGGGAGGCGCTGAAGGAGCGCGACCTGCTGGTCTCGCGGCTGGCCCCGCATCTGGTCAGGCCCGTCACGTTCCTGTATCCGCTGCGCCGCAAGGTGGTCGAGCAGCCGTACGTGGCGGCCGGTCTGACCCTGTACGACGCGCTGAAGGGCATGCGCCGGCCGATGCCCAGGCACCGCAACCTGTCGGTCAAGGAGGCCCACCGGGTGGCGCCGGGCCTGCGTGCCGACGTGCTGACCGGCGCGATGATCTACTACGACGCCCAGGTGGACGACGCCCGTTTCACGCTCACGCTCGCCCGTACGGCCGCCGCGCACGGGGCCGTGATCGCGACCAGGGCCCGCGCCGTGGCGATGTCGCGGGACGAGCGCGGCGAACGGGTGGTCGGCGCGCGCGTACGCGACGAGGAGAGCGGCCGCGAGGTGGACGTCGCCGCCGACGCCGTGGTGGTGTGCGCGGGCGTGTGGACCGGCCCGGTCTCGGCGCTGCCGGGCGCGGCCGAGCCGGGCTTTCGCGTACGCATGTCGAAGGGCGTGCACGTCATCGTGCCCGGCGAGGCCATCGACTCGCGGACCGGCATGATCATCCGTACCGAGAAGAGCGTGCTGTTCATCATCCCGTGGACCAGGCGCCGCTGGATCGTCGGCACCACCGACACCGACTGGGACGGCGACCGCGCCGAGCCCACGGCCACCGGCGAGGACGTCGACTACCTGCTCGAACACGCCAACTCGGTGCTGGCCAGGCCGCTGACCCGCGACGACGTCGTGGGCCTGTACGTGGGACTGCGTCCGCTGGTGGCCGCCGACGAGGGCTCCGCCACCACGAAACTGTCGCGCGAGCACGTGGTGGACGTGCCGGTCCCCGGGCTGGCCATGATCGCGGGCGGGAAGTTCACGACGTACCGGATCATGGCCAAGGACGTGGTCGACGCCGCGCTGGAGGGCTACGACGTGCCGGAGTCGGTCACCGATCGGCTGCCGCTCGTGGGCGCCGACGGGCTGCCCGCGCTGGAGCGGTCGGTACGCCGCATCGCCGAGGACCACGACCTCGACGACGACACCGTGGCCTACCTCGTCCGGCGCTACGGCAACCTGGCCCTGGAGGTGCTGGAGCTGGTACGCCGTGACCCGTCGCTGGGCGAGCCGCTGCTGGCGCCGGGGCCGTGGCTCAGGGCCGAGGTGTGCTATGCCGTCACCCACGAGGGGGCGCTGCACGCCGAAGACGTCATCGCGCGCAGGACCCGCCTGCTCATCGAGTCGAACGAACTGGCCCACCGGGCAGTGCCGCTGGTCGCCCGGCTCATGGCGGACGTGCTGGGCTGGGACGAGGCGCGGGTGGAGGGGGAGATCTCCCGCTGCCGCGGCCTGGTGGAGGCCGAGCGGGCGGCCCTGGCCCGGGCCAGGACGTCGGGCCACGACCTCGCCGCCACCTGACCGCCCCCAGGGAAGGGACGCGTCACAGCTCGCGGGCGAACGTGACCAGGCTCGTGCCCGGCCCGTTGTAGCCGGGCACCGGGTCGCCGACCGTGAAGCCCAGGCGGCGGTGGAAGGCGATGGAGGTCTCGTTGACCGGCGCGGTGACGGCCCTGACGACACGGCGGCCGTCGGCGCGGGCGAGGTCGAAGAAGCGCTCGTACAGGGTGCGGGCCAGCCCGCCCTGCCGCGCACCCGGGCTCACCCCGACGAAATGGATGTACGCCTCGTCGGCCAGGGACGGCGAGGGGAAGCCGATCAGGAAGCCCGCCAGCCCGTCGGGGCCCTCGGCGATCAGGCTCGTCCGGTGGAAGTGGTCGAGGAAGAGCCGGGGCAGGGCGAGGCTGACCGGACGCCCCCACCAGTCGTCGAGCACGGCGGCGATGGCGTCGTAGTCGCCGGGGGTGGCGGGGCGCAGGGTGTGCGCGCTCATGGACGGGTCAGCCCCAGTGCGGGGGCCGGTTGTCGAGATGGAAGGCGTCGGAGTCGTCGGCGCGCCAGTCGCCCCAGCCCAGGTCGGTGTCGTCGGCGGTCTGCTCGGTGAGGAAATCTTCCACGACGGACATGCTACCGAGTCGGACAAACCAATACCGAGCGTGTTCGCGGGTCCGGGGACAGGCAACGACGACGGCGGTACGATGCCAGAGCAGGTGTCGCCTATCCCCCGTGAGGCTGCGCATGGCCACCCCGACAGGCTGGCGGCGAGAAGGCAATCTGCCGGCGGAGCTGACGAGCTTCGTCGGCCGCACGCGTCTCCTCGCCAACCTCAAACGACACCTCAACGAGTCACGCCTGGTGACCGTCACCGGCATCGGCGGCGTGGGAAAGTCGCGCACCGTGCTGCGCCTGGCCCACCAGGTGCGGGCCCACTACCCCGACGGCGTCTGGTTCGCCGACCTGGCCCGGCTCCAAGACTCGGGCATGGTCAAGCACACCATCGCCTCCGCGCTCGGCATCGCCGACCAGTCGTCGCGAGCGGAGTCGGAGTCGTTGTCCGAGTGGGTGGGCGAGCGCGACATGCTGCTCATCATCGACACGTGCGAGCACCTGGTGCAGGGCTGCGCCGAGCTGATCCACGAGCTGCTGGAGGCCGCGCCCAACCTGAAGGTGCTGGCCACCAGCCGCCAGTCGCTGCACCTGCCCTACGAGCACGTCGTGCCGGTGCCGCCGTTGCAGGTGCCCGGCGACGATCCGGCCGAGAGCCTGTTCACCAACGAGTCGGTGCAGCTCTTCGCGGCCAGGGCCGGGGCGAGCGTGCCCGACTTCGTGCTCGACGAGAACAACATCGGCTCCGTGGCCGAGCTGTGCCGCAGGCTCGACGGCATCCCGCTGGCGATCGAGCTGGCCGCGGTGCGGCTGCGGGCCCTGTCGGTGGACCAGATCCTCGGGCTGCTGGCCGACCGGTTCAGCCTGCTGTCCGGGGCCAGCCGCACGGCGCTGCCCCGTCACCAGACGCTGCGCGCGGCCATCGGGTGGAGCCACGAGCTGTGCGAGCCGGCCGAGCGGCTGCTGTGGGCGCGGCTGTCGGTGTTCGCGGGCGACTTCGAGCTCGACGCGGCCCGCTTCGTCTGCTCCGACGGCCGCCTGCCGTCGGAAGACATCACCGACCTGGTCACCGGCCTGGTGGAGAAGTCGATCCTGCTGATCAGGAGCAACCACGCCGGCGTACGCTACAAGCTGATCGACACCCTGGCCGAATACGGCGAGGAGTGGCTGGACAAGCTCGGGCAGACCGAGCAGATGCGCCAGCGCCACCTGGAGTACTACCTGAGCCTGGCCCAGCGCGGCGAGGACGCCTGGTCGGGGCCGCGGCAGATCTACTGGTTCGTCCGCATGCGGCAGGAGCACGACAACGTCCGGCAGGCGCTGGAGCACGCGCTCAGGTCGCTGGGCAAGTCGGTGCTCGCGCTGACGCTGCTGTCGTCGTTGTGGTTCATGTGGGTGTGCTGTGGTTTCGCCCGCGAGGGGCGCCTCTACCTGGAGCGGGCGCTGGAGGCCAACCCCGCCGTGAGCAAGGAGCGCTGCAAGGCGCTGTGGGTGCTCTCCTACGTCAAGAGCGCCCAGGGCGACAGCGCCGGGGCACTGCACGCCGCCGAGAAGTGCAGCACCGAGGCCGTCCGGGTGGGCGACTCCAGGGCGGTCATCCTGGCCTCCAAGATGCAGGGCACGGCGGCGCTGCTCCAGGGCGACCTGCAGAAGGCCAGCGCGCTGCTGGGCGTGGCGATCGAGTTCAACACCGACAACAAGGAGCTCAACCCCGGCCTGCTGCCCGCGATCGTGGAGCTGTCGATCGTGCTGCAGACGCAGGGCGAGCTGTACGAGGCCGAGTCGCTGCTGCACGACTGCCTGCAAGTGTGCAGGGAGCGCGGGGAGCTGTGGCTCAGCTCGCACGCCCAGTGGGTGCTGGCGGGCACCAGGCTGGCGACCGGCCGCACCGAGGAGGCGCTGCAGAACGTCAGAGAGGCGCTGCGGATCAAACGGCACTTCCACGACACGCTCGGCACCCTGCTGGCGCTGGAGACCGCGGCGCGCATCTTCGTGATGACCGACCGTTTACCGGTGGCCGCCCTCTTGCTCGGGGCGCTGCAGCAAAACTGGAAGACGGCCGGCCTGCCGCGGCTCGGTGCGCCGTGGATGACCGACGAGCACAACGCGTGCGTACGCGACTGCCGCGACCGGATGGGCGAGGTGGCCTACAAGAACGCGCTCGAAGAGGGCGCCACGCTCGACCTCGACGAGGCGTCCGGGCTCGCGCTCGACGACCCGGACGCCCCCGACGAGACCTGACCCCGGCGACCGCCTAGACGGCCTTCGGCCACTGCGTCCCGTCGGGCCAGGCGTGCACGTAGCGCGCGCTGCCGAGGGAGAAGGCGATGTGGCCGCGCACCCAGTGTTCGAGGCCGCGGACATACTTGCGGACCGGGAGCGAGGCCCACTGCTCCAGTGCCGCGCGCCGTTCGAGGAAGGCGGCGACGGTGGCGTTGTGCATCTCGGAGACCTCGCTCAGCGCGTCCTGCAGCACGAGGTTCTTGTGGGTTTCCAGCACCGTGACGAGGTTGTGCCGGGCTTTGTCCCTGTCGCGCTCCTTGGCGTACGACAGGAGGTCGTTGTCCCAGCCGATGAGGTCGCACGCCAGGTCCGACAGCGTGCGCACGTCGGGGTGGTGCCACTCCTCGGCCTCGAGCCGGTAGCCACCGCCCACGTCGATGAGGGCGAAACAGGTGTAGGTGGCCCCGGTGATGCGGCGCATGAGCACGTAGTCGTCGGGGGTGGGGATGAGGTCCACTTCGCGGTTGGCCGCCTCCCAGATCTGGGCGAAGAGGTATTCCTTCACCGTGATCCGCCATCGGTCCACCTGGGCGGGGGTGGCGTACTCGGAGATCCGGTGGAGGAGTTCGGTGAGTGCGAGCCCGAACGCGTCGGCGGCGTCCGGCACGCGGCGCCCGTCGAGGATCTCGAGGAGCGGCGGCAGGGCGCGGGCCAGCGCGGAGGCCCGGTGCCCCACCAACTCGCTCTCGCAGAACGCGTCGTCGAAGGCGAAGAGCCAGTTGTACCAGTCGTTGATCAGTCGGAGGCTGTCGCGCGGCACGGTCGGGTTGGTCCGCGCCGCGAGCAGGCCGATCTTGGAGCGCCGGAAGTGCTCGATCGTCTCGGCGTCGTTGAGCATTTTTGAGGCGGCCAGCCAGGCGTGGCTCTCCGCGTCGACCTCCGAGGCATGAACGTTGATCTCACTCGGGAACGGACATGGCAGCGGAGGGATGTGGAGCGGTCGCCTACTGAAGGAATGCGCAGAAGTAGCCACGTCCCCCAGCATGACGATGGAGTGTTCGAAACGCCACACTAGGCAACTCTGACCGCTTTAATGCTTATTTCATACTATGAAGTATTTTGCGTGAACCATTGAATGAACTGGGCATTCGCGAACATCCGCGCCGTGTCAAGGGCCGAGGGCTGACCGGCGTCCGGGTCGGCACCGCCGTCCAGCAGCGTCCTGACCACGGCAGACTCCTTCTTGAACACCGCGCCCGCGAGCGGTGTCTGCCCACGGTCGTTGGCCCGGTTGGGGTCCGCGCCGCATGTGACAAGCATGCGGACCGTCTCGGCGTGACCGTAATAGGCCGCCAGCATCAGCAAAGTGTCACCTTTGCCGTTGGTCAGGTCGGCCGGCACCCCGGCCTCGACATATGCCCGCAAGGTCTCGGTCTCGCCCGCCCTGGCCAGGTCGAACATCCTGGTGGCGAACTCCTCCAGCTCGTGCTCCCCGTCCATGTGCCCCATTGTGCCTCGATAGGGTGCCCTGCACGGAATCGTTCAGATGCGTCGTAGGTTCTGGAGAGAGTACCTAGGGAAAGGCTGTCCAACCGTGTTCGACCCGAAGGATCTCTACGAGCTCGCAGACGACTCGCCCGAGCTGCCCGATCCGGTGTTGCTGTACCACTTCGATGGTTTCGTCGATGCGGGCAGCGCCGGACGCCTTGCGCTGGGCCACCTGCTGGCCGAGCTGGAGCACCGGGTCGTGGCGACGTTTGACGTGGACCGGCTGCTCGACTATCGGTCGCGGCGTCCCATCATGACGTTCGACACCGACCGGTGGGTGGAGTGTGAGAGCCCCGAGCTGGCCGTGCACGCCGCCAAAGACTCGACGGGCACCGAGTTCCTGCTGATGAGCGGACCGGAGCCGGACCGGGAGTGGGAGTTGTTCACCAAGGCCGTGGCCGATCTGGTGCGACGGCTGCGGGTGAGCAAGCTGGTGACCCTGCACGGCATCCCGATGGCGGTCCCGCACACCCGGCCGCTCGGCGTCACGATGCACGCCAGCAGGCCCGAGCTGATCAACGCGCAGACCAGCGCCTTCGGGCGGGTCCAGGTGCCCGGCAGCGTGGCGGGGCTGCTGGAGCTGCGCCTCGGGGCCAAGGGCCACGACGCGCTCGGCTACGCCATCCACGTCCCGCACTACCTGGCGCAGGCCGAGTACCCGACCGCCGCCGTGACGGGCCTGGAGGCCGTGACGCGGGGGACGGGGCTGGTGTTCCCGATGGACGGGCTGCGCGAGGCGGCCCGGCGTACGACGACGGAGATCGAGGACCAGATCCGCGCCTCCGCCGAGCTGTCCACCGCCATCAACGGGCTCGAGCAGCAGTACGACGCCTTCGCCGGAGGCTCGGAGCGCGAGAACCTCATGGCCGAGCCGATACCGATGCCGACCGGCGACGAGCTGGCCGCGCAGTTCGAGCGCTTCCTGGCCGAGCGTGACGACGAGTAGCGCCGCGCCCGAGGGACCATCGGACAGCCGACAGCCTGAGCCGATGAGCGACATCCGGGTCGGGCTGGTCGGCTACGGCCCGGCGGGGGCCTACTTCCACGCCCCGCTGATCCACGCCACCCCCGGTCTGTCCCTGGCGGCCGTCGTGACCGGGAACCCCGACCGTCAGGCCGAGATCGTCGCCCGCTACGGCGCCGCGGCGGTGAGCGACGTACGCGACCTGTGGGAGCGCTGCGACCTCGTCGTGATCGCCTCGCCCAACAGGACCCACGTGTCCACGGCCACCGCCGCGCTCACCAGGGGCCTGCCCGTCGTCGTGGACAAGCCGCTGGCCAGGACCGCCGAAGAGGGGCGCGAACTGCTGCGCCTGGCCGAAGAGCGCGGCCTCATGCTGACCGTGTTCCACAACCGGCGCTGGGACGGCGACTTCCGCACCCTGCGGCGGCTGGCCGAGGACGGCCGGCTGGGCCGGGTGCTGCGCCTGGAGTCGCGGTTCGAACGGTGGCGACCGGTGCCCAAAGGCGGCTGGCGCGAGACCGGCGGGCCGGAGGAGGTCGGCGGCCTGCTCTACGACCTGGGCAGCCACCTCGTCGACCAGGCGTTGCGGCTGCTCGGCCCGGTGCGCGAGGTCTACTGCGAGAGCGACGTCCGGCGGGAGGGCGTGGCGGCCGACGACGACACGTTCATCGCGCTCACGCACGACTCAGGGGCGCGTTCGCACCTGTGGGTCAGCTCGGTGGCCGCCGAGCGCGGGCCCCGCTTCCGGGTGCTCGGCTCGGCGGCGGGCTTCGTGAAGTACGGGATGGACGTGCAGGAGGAGCGGCTGCGGGCCGGGATGACGCCCGGCTCGCCGGGGTTCGGCGACGACGAGGAGGAGCGCTGGGGCGTGCTGGGCACGGACGACGAGCGGGTGGTCGTGCGTACCGAGCCGGGGGCGTACCTGGACTTCTACCGGGGCGTGGCGGCGGCCCTGCGCGAGGGCGGGCGGCCGCCGGTCGACGCGCGGAGCGCGATCGACGTGCTGACCGTCATCGAGGCGGCCCACCTGTCGGCGAGCCGGCGGATCGTCGTCCACCTGAGCTGAACGGCCGGACTCCCGATCCCTTGGGTCACCCGCGCAGGCGTGCGCGCATGGCGGCCGTGTCGGCGTCGGTCCAGCCGTTCGCGGCCAGCCAGGCCGGCGGCCCGCCGAAGCGGTCGTCGAGCACACCGAGGAACTGCTCCAAGTAGCGCGCCCTGGGCATGTGGTCGTCGGCCGGGCGCGAGTCGAGGTCGTCGCGATAGGTGGCGCTGCCGCGCAGCCGCTTGAGTATCAGCTCCAGCCGCTCCCCCGTGGCCACGTAGTCCTCGACGATGGCCTCCCGCGTCACCCCGGCGATCTCCAGTGCCAGCGCCGACAGCACCCCGGTACGGTCCTTGCCCGCCGCGCAGTGCACGATCGACGCGCCGTCGTTCAGCGCCATCGCGCGCAGGGCCGCCACCACGGCCTCCGGCCGGTCGCGCAGGTAGCCGAAGTAGAACCCGGTGACCCGCAGCTCCTCGTCCAGCGCCTGACCGGTCCACGGGAGCACCCGGTCGCCGTCGATGGTGTCGGCCTCGACGTCGGTGTTCCCGCCGCCCTCGGCGAACAGCGTCAGGTGGTGGTGGCGCACCTCGGGCACCCGGGTCAACGGGCCCGGCCCTTCCAGGGACACCTCCGTGGTGGAACGCAGGTCCACCACGTGCCGCAGGTTCAGCTCGCCCACCAGCCGGGTCACGTCACCGGGCGTGAGGCTCTGCAGGTTGTCGGCGCGGAAGATCCGGCCGCGGAGCGTGTGCCCGCCGTCACGGGTGGGCAGTCCGCCCAGGTCACGCGCGTTGACGGCGCCTTCCAGATCGATCCACCTCGTCAGCTCGCTCATTATTAGGACCCTATATGTCCGCCAAAGATGAGCGAATTCGAGGTTCATAACGCAGCATGAACGTATGGATCCACGAGCTCTGCCTCCCCGGCTGGTGATCGATCCATCGCTGCACCCGGAGATCTCGGCCGAGCTGCGGTCGAGCCCGCACGTTCTCCGCATGGTTCGCTCGGGCGCGCGAATGGACACCACGCACCACCTTCCCCTGCTGCTCGTCCTCCCGGCCTTCCTGCTGATCGCCTCCACATTGCTGGGCCTGCGGATGGCGGTCTTCATAGGCGTGGGGTTCGGCCTGATGACCCTGCTCAGCTGGGTGGCCTCCAACGGCAGCCACCGGTCGGCGAAACGGCGGCTACGGCTGGCGCGGGCGCACGCCGAGCAGTACATCCTGCCGGAGGACCTCGACCATCCCTGTCAGATGCTGCTGCGCCGGGCGCAGAACGCGGTCGACGCGATCATGAACTCGAAGGTGCACAAGGCCGGGCTGATCGACAGCATCGAGAACCAGGTGTCACTGCCCGAGGAGCTGTGGCAGATCGCCCAGCGGCTGCGGCGGTTGTCGTCGATGCACGCCGAGCACGGCAAGCTCATCCCGCGCGAGCTGCCGCCGGGCATGGAGGACGCGTTCAGGCCGTACACGAGCGCGCTCGACGCCGCCTGGACGTCGTTGTCCCAGCGCGTACGCCACCTGGAGAAGTACGCCAAGCAGGTGCTCAAGGCGGACAAGGTCTACCACGCCCACCAGCGCCTCGAGAGGCTGGCCGCCAAGACGCCCGAATACCAGCAGCTCCTCGCCGAGACCGTGCGCGACGAGCTGGCCCACGAGCGCATCAGGGAGCTGTCGGACCAGGCGGCGCACGTACGCAAGTTGTTCGAGGAGAGCATCCTGCAGGCCAGGCAGGCCGCAGGGGAGCTGCTGCGGTCCCCGCTCACGTGAGCGCTCAGCCGACCTCGGCGCGCTTGAGCAGCTCCAGGGTCCTGCGCATGCCGGCCTCGTTGCCGAGGCTGCGGTAGATGTCCCTGGCCTGCTCCAGCGGCTCCACCGCCGCCGCGCGCCCGCCCGCGTCCAGGTGCGCCTGCCCGAGATAGCGCAGGCTCCTGGCCATCCACCACCGGTCGTCCAGGCCCTCGAACTCCTGGACGGCCCGCCGCAGCTCCTGCGCCGACTCCTCGGTCCGCCCGAGCCTGCCCAGCGCGTGTCCGGCCGAGACCGCGCTGCGCGCCACCCCCCACGAGTCGCCCAGCGCGACCAGGATGTCCTCGGCCCGCCGGACGAAGTCCAGCTCGCGCAGCCCGTTGTCCGGGTCGCCCACCTCGCCGGCCGCCCGCAGGCAGCGGGCCTCCTCCCACAGCTCCCCGCGCTGCCTGAACATCTCGGCCGCCCGGTCGAGGCTGAAGCCGGCCCGGGTGAACAGGTTCGCGGCCTTGCGGTGGTCGCCCGCCCGGTGCTCGCCCCGCGCCTGGGCCGCCAGCACCTCACCGTAGACGCGCAGGGTCTGGGCCTCGGAGTAGCGGTTGCCCTCCCGCTTGAAGACCTCCAGGGAGTCCTCCAGCAGCGCCCTGGCCTCCGTGGGCCGCCGCTCGGCCATGCGCATCTCGGCCAGGTTGCGCTGGGTGCGGGCCATCCACCACAGGTCCTCCTCGCCCTTGAACGCGGTGATGGCCCCGACGAGGTAGTCCTGGGCCCGGTCGAGGTGGCCGTCGTTGAACAGCGTCATCCCGATGGTGCGCATGGCCCTGGCCGCCCACCACGACTCGCCCAGCTCGGTGAAGGTCTCCAGGGCGCGTTCCGCCTCGTCCAGCGCCCGCTCGCGCAGGCCCAGGCCGCCGTGCACGGCGGCGCTGTCGAGCAGCGCGATGGCCAGCGAGCGGCGGTCGCCGCTGTGCGCGGCGGCCTCGCGGCCCAGGTCGGCGACGGCCGCCCAGTCGGCCCAGTACGCCCGCAACGAGTGGCACAAGGAGCAGAACGCGCGAGCCAGCCCCCAGGTCAGCTCCCAGAGCCTGAGCTGGTAGGCCAGGTGGATCAGGGCGACGAGGGCGAGCCGCTCGGCGTTGAGCCAGTTGGCGGCCGTGACCTGCCCGCCCCTGACCGACGGGCGGCCGGCCCTGCTCCAGTCCTGCGGCCAGCGGTTCTGGGCGGCCTCCTCGGCGCGGCGGCGGTAGCCGGAAAGGACGCGCTCGATCGCGGCCCTGCGCCGCTCCTCCTCGTCCTGGCCGGCCAGCTCGGCGGCGAACACCCTGACCAGGTCATGCAGCCGGTAGCGCATGGCGCCGGTCTGGTCGGTGCCAGAGCACTCGGCGAGCTGGGCGTCGATGAGCGCTTCGAGCTGGTCGGCGCCGTCGAGGCCGGAGATGTCGAGCAGCTCGCCGGCCACCCAGCCGGGCACGTCGGGCGCGGTCAGCGCGCTGAGCAGGCGCAGCAGGCGGCGTTGCATGCCGGTGCAGTCGTCGTAGCTGAGCTGTACGGAGGCGCGCACGCTCTTGTCCACCGTGGGCGCGACCTCGAGCAGGTCGAGCCGGCGGCGCGTGTCGGCCAGCCGGCCCGCCATCTCGCGCATCGTCCACTGCTCGCGGGTGGCCAGCCGGCCGCCGCAGATGTTGATCGCCAGCGGCAGGTAGTCGCACAGCCGCACGACCTCCTTGGTGGCCTCCAGGTCGTCCACGACCCTGGCGCCGCCCGCCAGCCGGGCCACCAGTTCCACCCCGTGCGCCTCGCTGAACACGCCGAGCCGCGTGTCGTGGGTGCCGTTCAGGAACAGCGGGGCGCGCGAGGTCACCAGCACCGCGCAGCCGGGCTCGGCCGGGATGAGCGGTTTGACCTGCTGGGCGTCGTGGGCGTTGTCCAGGCCGATGAGGATCCGGCGGCCCTTGGTCCAGGTCAGCCAGAGCTTGCGCAGCTCCTCCAGACCACCGGGGTCGGTGGTCAGCCGGACGTCGAGAGCACGCAGGAAGCCGATCAGCACCTCCTCGGGCCGTACGGGCGCGTCCACGCCGCCGCGCAGGTCGGCGTAGAGGCGGCCGTCGTGGAACGAGTTCGCGACCTCCTGCCCGAACCTGGTCATGAGGGCCGACTTGCCGACGCCGCCGCGCCCGTACACGGAGACCACGAGAGGCGGCGACAGGTCGGAGGACTTCTTGCGGGCGGCGAACACCTCACGCAGCTCGGCCAGCGCCTCGGCGCGGCCGGTGAAGTGCTCGGGGACGGGCGGCCAGTGGTCGGGCGAGAGCGCGCCTGACTCTAATCGGGGCTGGGGCTTGGCACCGCGTGACTCGGTGGTCGCCCAGGTGGTCAACCCCACGAGGACCGCCGCGGCCGCGGTCACGCCGATCTTGGCCACCGGCGGGAGGTCCCACTCGACCGAGGCCGCCAGCACGCTCGCGGCGGCGGCCGCCAGACCGGCCGACACGGGCGCGGCCCATGACATCTTCCTGCGTCGTCGTGGTTTGTCCGGCAGCCGGTCCCCTGTCAAAGCAAACCCCCTTCGGGGGTAATACAAGCCGATGGGGTACGGCCTGCGCCAGCCGTACCCCATCTTTCGTTCAACGGCCGATCACATGGCACGTGGCGGTGACCGTCTTGCTCGGGTCGCTCTCCGAGGTGGCGGTGAGCTTGACCCGGGCCAGCCGGTCGGCTCCGGCCGCGCGTACGGCGTCGACGCTCACGAGCGCCTGCTTGCCGAACGCGACGGAGGCCAGCGCGTTGGGCAGCCGGACCGTCCAGCCGTCGCCCTCGACCTCGGCCTTGAGCCGGTAGAGGTCGGAGTTCAGGTACGCGCTGACGTCCTCCGGGTGCTGACCCTGTGCCGGGGCCGCCCTGCCGGTGTTGAGCAGCGGGAACTTGCAGGTGGACTGGTTGTCGCCGGCGGGCACGCCGACCGACGGCAGCACCTTGACGCCGCGCCGCTGCGGTCCCGCGCCGTCCAGCGAGCGGACCGCGACCGTGTACGACAGCTCGCCGTCACGGTTGCGGTGCAGGTCGGTGATGTAGAAGTGCAGGCGGTTGGCCTCGTCGACGTACTCGTACTCGCTGCCGGAGTCGGCGCCGGCGTGGAAGAGGGCGTCGGAGAGCTGGCGGTAGTCGCCGATCGTGATCGGCACCTTGGTCCCGTCGGGCAGCACGTAGTCGGTCATGCCGATGTCCTGCGGGTTGGCGTCGATCACCCACTCGAACGGGGCGCTGTCGACGTCTTTGGTCTTGGCCAACAGGACGCCCGAGTCGGGGGTGAAGGAGTCGCTGCCCATCCGGTCCACGACCTCGACCGTGTAGTTGTTGTAGCGACCGCCGTCGCACAGCGGGTCGTCGGCCTGGCACCCGCTCTTGTCCTCGTTCATGGTGATGTTGATGCCGGACAGCTCGTTCTTGCCCGGCTGCACCACGCGGGCCAGCACCTTCGCGGTGACCAGGCCCGACTCGGCGAGCGCCTCGCGGGAGAGCCGCAGGACGTTCTGCTCGTCCACCATGTTCAGCTTGATCTTGTTGCGGAGCATGTGCTGCGCGCCCATGGACGCGCCCGCGGTGGGCGGGATCAGCCAGCGCGAGTGCGGGCCGCCCGGTCCGTTGAAGCTGCCGCGGCTGAGCATCTCCCAGATGCCGGTGTACGCCCGGCGTGGCGGCACCCCGTACGGGTTGTTGTAGTTGTCGGCGATGCCGAAGATGTGGCTCAGCTCGTGGGCGTAGACGGCCATTCCCGAGCTCTCGGCCTGCACCGAGTCGACGCCGAAGCGGGCGTTGGGCCAGAAGTTGGACCCGGCCTGCCAGGAGCTCCACTCGACGTAGCGGGTGGGCGACCAGTTGGGCAGCGCGGGGTCGGGTGGGCCCCACTCGTCGGGCACCGACTCCTTGGTCGGGAACTTCATCATCCCGAACTCCTGCCAGGTGGACGACTCGTCCTGGCCGGCGCTGAGGTAGAAGACGAAGTCGTACTGGGCGGCCACGTCGGGGCCGACGGCGGCGAGCCACGCGCTGTTGCCGTCGGTCCGCAGGTTCTTGTTGCACGCGTCGCCGGCCGGGCACGACCCGCGCTGGTACTCCATCGCGTACTCGTGGTCCTTGCCCGGCATCGTGTACGGGCCGAACCCGGTCAGATCCACGCCGATCCGGCCGCCGGAGTCCTCCATCCAGTATTCGTGGATGGTGTGCCCCTTGTTGAGGTCGTTCGGGGTGTTGAGGAAGTCCTGGTAGAACTTGGCGACCTGGTCGCGCGGGATGTCGTGGGCCTGGGCGCTGGGGTTGGCGTAGATCGTCGAGCCCTGCGGCTGGGTCACCACGAACGGCTGGTTGGGATAGTCGAGCAGCACGAGCGCGCCCTTGAAGGTGCGCTGGGAGCCCTTGACGGAGGGGTCGTTCCACTTGGTGCCGGGCGGCTTCTTGTAGTCCGCCCAGGTCATGTTGTCGGGGTTCTCCCAGTTCTGCGGATCCAAGGGCTGGAGGCCGCCGGGCGGGCGGGTGCGCATCACCTGGGCGTCGAGGGGTGTGTCTGACTGCCAAGGCTGCGTCTGCGGCCAGTGGTTCTGCCGCCACGGGTGCTCGGGAGCTTCAGGGGGTGCTGCGGAAGCGGGGGTCGCCATCAGGCTCACCGGGATCAGCACGATGGCCGCCAGCAAACCCTTCAGCAGCTTCTTCGGGACGTTCACGGATTGACGGTATAGACGTTGTTGACGGAGATCACCGAGCAGTTGTAGGGAAGACACCTGGTGGCGATTCCGTCACTTGTCGAAAAATCCACGTAAAGGGGTGACTGTGGCGGATCTCCAGCGGACCGTTGACGAGCTCGCCGCCCGTCTCGGCCGCCCCCTGCTGCTCGAGGACCGCGTCCAGCGGGTCGTGGCCTACAGCGAGCAGAGCGGCGCCGTGGACGACGTCCGCCGCGACTCGATCCTGCGCCGGCACACCGTGCCCGAGGTACGGCAGTGGCTGCGGGCGGCGGGCGTCCACGAGGCCACCGCGCCGTTGCGCACCCCGGGCGCACCCGAGCTGGGGCTGCTGCCGCGCGTCTGCGTCCCCGTACGCCACGCCGACGGCCTGCTCGGCTTCCTGTGGTTCATCGACGCCGAGCCGCCCATGTCCGACGTGTGCGTGGCCGCGGCCGCTGCCGCCGCCCCGGCGCTGGCACTGGCCCTGTTCCACGAGAGCCTGGCCAGCGGGCTGGCCTCGCACCGGGAGCTGGAGGCGGTCAGCGGGCTGCTGCTGGGCGAGCGGGACGCGGCCAGGCAGCTCATCGAGGCGGGCGCGTTCCCGCAGGCGCAACCGGTGACCGTGCACGTGGCCAGGCCGCGCACGGCCGAGCCGGACGACGCGCTGAGGCTGGCCCTGGAGCAGGGGCTGCTGGCGCTGCGGCGGCGGCTGAGCGGGCACCATCCGCTGCACCTGGTGCGCTACGACCACGCCGTGCTGCTCACCGCGGGCGCGCCGGTCCCGACCGACGAACTGCACGCGGCCATGCCGGTGCCGGTGGTGGTGGGGGTCGGGCGGCCGAGGGCGGAGCTGGCGGAGGCGGCGGAGTCGTACCGGGAGGCCGGGCAGGCGGCCGAGGTGGCCGCGCGGGTGCCGGGGCTCGGGCGGACGGCGGAGTGGGCGCGGCTGGGCGTCTACCGGATGCTCGTCCAGGTGCCCGACCACGACCTGCATCCTGGGCTGGCGGAGCTGCTGGGGGACGCGCAGTACCTGCCGCTGCTGGAGACGCTGGAGACGTATCTGGACCTGGCGGGCAGCGCGGTGGCCACCTCGCGGGCGCTGCGGCTGCACCGGACGTCGCTGTACTACCGATTACAGCGGGTGGAGGAGCTGGCGGGAACCGACCTGAAAGACGGCGGGGAACGGCTGGCCCTGCACCTCAGCCTCAAGCTGGCCCGACTGTCGGGCCGCTACCTACCGAGGGATTCACACACTTCGTCCTAATTGCACCATGTCCCCGGTTCACGTTTAATGCCGTAAGGGTAATGCCCTGGAGATAGTGCCCTGAGGGCGATCCGACGGGGAGTTCCTAATGGCGTCTGCGAAGCGTGCCGGTCCGGTGGCGAGCAGACGCATGCCCGTAGTGATCCACTCCGCGCCGCTCGTCCTGCCCATGTCCGCCGAGCACCTGCGCGACGGGGCCGTGGCCGTCAGAGGAGAGCGGGTGCTCGCCGTGGGCCCGCGCACCGAGATGCGCCTGTCCTTCCCCGCCGCCGAGGAGCGGCACTGGCGCGGCATGCTCGTCGCGGGCCTGGTGGACGCCTGTTCCGCCGTGACGACCGGCTCCCCCGGGGTGACCGCGCGGGCGCGCGTGGTGTCCGACCTGGCCGACCCCGCCGGCCTGCCCGGCATCTCGTACGTCGCGGTGACCAGCGAGAGCGAGGAGGAGTGGGAGGAGCGCGAGCGGGACGCGGTCATCACCGCCATCCGCGAGTTCGACCGGCCCTGCGCGGTCGGGATCGCCGCGCGCACCCGCAACCCCCTGGTGCTGGAGGACGTGGCCGTGCTGGCCAGGACGTTCGGGCTGCGGCTGCTGGTCGAGCTCGACCGTCACTCCTCCGCGGCGCTGGACGAGACCGGGGTGCTCGGGCCGCTGTGCCACGCCGTGTGCGCCCGGCCGCTCGACCCGGGCGAGCGCAAGCTGCTGCGCCTGCGCGGGACCGCGGTGGCCCTGTGCCCGACGGGGTCCGACCCGGCCACAGACGTGCTGGCGCTGCTGGAGGAGGGCAACACCGTCGCGTTCGGGAGCCGGGGCCCGCGCTCCCGCGCCGGTTCCGGGGGCCCGCTCGCGGCGGCGGCGGCCGTACGGGGGCACGTACGCGGGCTCGGCCTGCGCCCGCGCGGGCTGGACCGCC
>NZ_BAAAZP010000034.1:0-78564 GCF_039536965.1 Nonomuraea antimicrobica
CACCCGGGCCGGGTCGGGGCCGCGCTCGGCGGCGGCCAGCAGGTGGGCGGCCACCACGTACGGGCGCGACCGCATCGCGTGGGGGTCGGCCTGGCACAGGGCGTCGGCCACCCGCCCGTGCAGCAGCGCGGTCCGCGGGGCCGAGAGCGTGCTGTAGAGGGCGTTCCTGGTCAGCTCGTGGGAGAACTGGCAGGACCCGTTGGCGAGCATGGTCACCAGACCGGTGCCCATGGCCTCCTCCACCGCGGCCACAAACCGGGGCTCGTCGAGCCCGAGACCGCGCCGCAGCTCGGCCGATTCCATGCGCTCGCCCACGGCCAGCAGGCTGACCAGGTCTCTGGCGTCGGGGTGGAGCTGCGCGAGCCGGGCCATGACCATCCGGGTGACGGAGTCGGGGACGGCCAGTGCGTCGAGGTCCTTGCCCGCGGCCAGCTCCCTGATCACCTCGGTGATGAGGAACGCGTTGCCGCCCGTGATCCGGTGCAGCACCTCGGGGTCGCCGCTCGACCGCGCGTGCGCCAGCGCGCGGGAGACCTCGTCCGGCCCGAACGAGGGCACGGGGACGACCCGCGCCCCTGCGGTGAGCTTGTGCAGCTCGGGCATGGCCGACTCGACCGGCACCGGCCGCGACATGGCCAGCACCAGCAACGGCAGCGCGTCGGCGTCCCACATGAGCGCGCTGAGCATCTGCAGCGACTCCAGCGTGGCCCACTGCAGGTCGTCGATGACCAGCAGCACGGGCCGTACGGTGGCCAGGCGCTCGATCAGCGTGCGGGCCGCGGCCATCAGGTGGTAGCGCTCGGAGACGGGCTCGGTGGCCGGGGGCACCTCCAGCGACAGCGGGGGCGCGGCCAGCGACGGCGCCAGGCGGACGAGCTGGCCGCACTGCTGGTCGATCCCGGCCCGCAGGAGCAGCGCGGGCGAGGTGCGGGCCAGCCGCTCGACGGCGCCGGCGATCGGCTCGTACGCCTTGCGCGCCGGATCCGTGCACCGCCCCGCCAGCACCGTGAACTGCCGCTTGAGCGCCCGCCTGGCCACCTCGGAGGCCAGCCGGGTCTTGCCCACCCCCGGCTCGCCCTCCAGGATCACCAGCCCGCTGCCGAACTCGGCCGCCGCCAGCTCCCCGTCGAGCGCGCGCAGCTCCTCCTCCCGGCCCACGAACGTCGGCGCGTGCCCGTCGTCCAGCCACGGCGCGAGCCCGCCGCCGAGGTGGTGGGCGGCGCTCTGCCAGTGCAGCTCGTACGTGTGCAGCGGCTCGCGCAAGCCCTTGCCCGGCAGCCGCCCGAGGTCCTTGAACTCGTGCCGGCTGCGCCCCTGCGCGAGCCGCCGCACCAGGTCGGTGCAGAGCACCTGCCCGCCCTCGGCCACCGCGACCAGCCGCGCCGCCTCCACGGTCGGCAGGCCGCTCACGTCGTCGTGGCCCCAGCACACGTCGCCGGCGGCGAGCGCGGACCGGATGGAGATCTTCTCCATGGCCCGCTCGTTCTCGTCGGCCACCGCCTGCTGCACCGCGATGATGGCGTCGAGCCCGGCGGTGGCCGAGTCGAACACGGCCATCAGCCCGTCGCCCAGGCTCTTGGTGAACGAGGACCCGCTGGCCGTCACCACCGAGTGCAGGAGCTGGTAGAGGCGGCGGAAGACGACGTTGGCGCGCTCCTCGCCGAGCCTGATCCGCAGGGCGGTCGAGCTCACCACGTCGGTGAACAGGATGGTCGCCGTGGTGAGCGTGCCCGGTTGATGGGGGGGTTGCTGCGGGGCGGTCACTGGCGCGGCCCTTTCCGCCCCTGCGCGGGCGCTCGTAGCGTGTTGCGGACGGTCCTGCGGATCTCGCGCGTCTTCACCGCTGTCCTCGACTGCTTGATCCGCCAGGCGCGGGCCAGCTCCTCGGGGATCCTGAACGCCGCCTGCCCGTCGGAGTGGCGGTCGATCAGGGCGACCACGATGTGCCGTCCGGCCCTGCGCATGAGCCAGCGAATCACACCGTCCACCGGCCCCGCCAGCCACGAGTGCCGGTGGGCGGAGCGGGCCGCCGCGAAGATCGCGGTGAACCACCAGGCCGGCCTGGGCACGCCGAGCAGCTCGGGCACCCGGTCGGCCCCGTACGCGGCGTCGCGGAAGACCCAGTGCACCAGGCTGCGCGGCAGCTTGCGCCAGCCCAGGTGCATGAACTCCTCCATCTCCGCCAGCAGCCTGGCCATGAGTCGGCGGCCTTCGTCGCTGGACTCGTACAGGCGGCCCAGGCGCTCGCTGACCGGCCGCACGTCGGCCAGCGTCAGGGGGCCGTCGCGGCAGGCGTCCACGCCCATGAGGTGGCCGAAGACGCTCCACGTGTACAGGTGTGCGGTCCGCTGCTCCTCGGTCAGCACCACGCCCATGGTCTCCATGGCCTCCCAGGTGACCACGGAGAAGTCGAAGATCGTGGCCAGCAGCAGCTCCTGGTTGACCGGCGGGCCGTGCCGGCCGGTGTCCCACCTGTCGGCGTAGCGCTCGTGGACCAGGGCGCGTACGCACGAGTGCAGGATGCGCAGCCCGATCGCCGTGGTGTGCCCGGGGCCGCCGGGCCGCAGGCTGTCGGTGGCCTTCAGCCCCATCACGTCGACCAGCATCTGCCCGGTCTCGGCCACCCGGCGGGTGAGGCTGTGCGTGGCCAGGTTGGAGACGCCGGCCAGCACCTTGGCGCTGGCCACCTCGACGTACGCCATCGGCAGGCATTTGCAGAACAGCGCGGCCGACTGGTAGAGCCCGTAGTCGGCGAACACGGCCTGGCCCGTGGCCAGCAGCTCCTTGTCGTCGCCCCAGTCGGGCAGCTCTTTCGCGAAGTCGATCGCGTCGAAGATCTCCGAGGCCGGTGGCCTGCCCGAGGGCGCCCGCGCCTCCCGCTTGGCCTCCGCCAGCTCCGCGATCACGGCTTTCACCAGGTCGAGCGGGCCCTTCCCGTCGGGCTGGGCCTGGACGTACTCGGCCACCACCTTGTCGACGTCGGGATCGGCCTGCTGTCGCAACTGCCGGAACCTCTCCTCCGGCCAGCGCTCGTCATGATCGTTCATCTACCCCGTACTCCAGATTCGGTCAGAGGCCGCCCCGTTTCCGCAGGGCGGCGACGTCGAGAAGCGTGATGGTCCGGCCTTTGACGGCGATGAGACGCCGCGCCACCAGTGACTGCAGCGCCCGGTTGACCGCCGGTCGCGACGCGCCGATGAGCGCGGCGAGGTCGGACTGGGTCAGCCCAGGCAGGTCGACCACGCCGTCGCTCTGCCCGTGCTTGTCGGCCAGTTGCAGCAGCAGCTTGGCCAGCCGCCCGCGCAGGTCGAGGAAGGCCAGGTCGGCCGCCTGGTCGGTGAGCCTGCGCACCATCCGGCCGAGCAGGCGCAGGAACTCGTCGGCCAGCCCCGGGTGCTCCCGCATCAGATCCAGCAGCCGCGCCCTGGGCAGCGCGAACACCCAGGCGGGCCGCACGGTCACGATCGAGGCCGAGCGCGGCGAGCCGTCGAGCAGTGCCATCTCGCCGAAGGTGTCGCCGCGGCCCAGCATGTTGAGGACGATCTCGTCGCCGTGCTCGGTGGTGAACACCACCTTCACCAGGCCGTCCAGCAGCACGTACAGCGACTCTCCCGGGTCCCCCTGATGGAAGATGGTCTGCCCGGACCGGTATCTGCGCGCCAGCCCGGCGCGTGCCGTGCTCTGGATGCCGCTCTCGCCGAGCACGCGGAACAGCGAGATCTCCGCCAGCACGGCGGCGACCTGGCCGGCGTCGTGGGGAGGCCCGCTGCGCGCGTTCATGCAAGAACTCTAGGCCGCATTCCTCCGGCGGACAGCAGGTGGTAATCGATCTCCGAAATGTGACGAGGGCCACACTCCGACTGTCACGCCCGGAACAGTCCTTTTGCATCATTCGGCGCACCGTGAGAGGGCCGGCCGGAGATGACCCCCCGAGTGTCCGGGCCGGCGGGGAGAAGGACATGCATGTGGAGACCATCGAACGCCTCGGCACCGCCGCCCTGGTGTCCGCCGCGCAGGACGGCGACGCCGTGGCGTGGGAGCGGCTGGTCGAGGAGTTCAGCCCGATGCTGCGGGCCCGCATCCGCAGGTTCCGGCTCAGCCACGAGGACGCCCAGGACGTGCTCCAGACGACCTGGCTGCTGGCCTGGCAGAACCTGAGAAGCGTCGAGGACGGCCAGCGCATGGCGGGCTGGCTGGCCACCATCGCCTTCCGCGAGTGCCTCAAGCTCAACAGGCGGACGAGGGAGATCTGCACACCGGACCTCGACTCGCTGGGCAGCACCGACGACGTGGACAGGGAACTGGCCAGGATCTGGCTGGCCGGCACCCTCGAAGAGCTGGTCGAGGAGCTGCCGGTGGCGCAACGGGTCCTGTTCAGAGCGCTCACGGAAACCTCCGAGCCCCACTACGTGGACGTGGCGCGCAGGCTGGGCAGGCCGGTAGGGAGCATCGGGCCCACCCGAGCCCGCTGTTTCGCGAAGCTGCGCGGGCTTCTCCAGGCCCGCGAGATCACGCGTGACTTCCTCGACTGATCTTCTTCGGGTCCGGTCTACTTGGTGTCCGGGTCAAGCGGGATCGCCTCCAGGAACGGCTCGAAGTCGAAGTGCGCCATCTCGTGCACGTCGGGATCGGTCTCGGCCGGGTACGCGTAGTACCGCCGCCCGCGCAGCGACGGCAGGTGGCCGACGGCCTCGGGAACGAGCCCGCGCCGCATCTCCTCGGCCAGCCCCTCGGCGAGCTCCTTGTCGAAGGGCACCTGGTAGAGCGCGTCCACCCGCTGGTAGACGCGGAAATAGCTGACGATGAAGCGCATCCGGTCGGGATAGGACACCCAGTCGGTCACCCCGGCCGTCGAGGCCGCCTGGTCCTCGGTGATGAACTCCTCGGCCAGCTTGCGGACCCGCTCGTTCCTGATCGGCGCCCACACCTGGGCCGGGTCCACGCCCGCCGGGGCGGTCAGCGGCCTGCCCACCTTGATGTCGCTGAGCGGTGTGCGTACCGAGAACAGGTGGCGGGTGTAGAGGGAGGACCACAGGTCCTCCAGCTTGCGGGTCAGCCAGGGCTGGTCCGCGTGCGTGGCGGAGTACAGGCGGAAGCGGGCGAAGCGCCTGCGCGTGACCAGCGAGCGCAGCGAGCGCCACGACACCCGGGTCAGCCAGCGCACCGGCCGGTAGAGCACCAGCTCCAGCGCCGCCTGCGCGCGGGCCTGCTCGTAGGCCGACAGCGCGATGTTCGCGCCCAGCATCAGCTCGGCCCGCTCGTCGGGGTCCTCGGTCCCGGCCGCCTCGACCAGGAGCTGCGCGGCGTCCCTGAGATAGCGCGGGTCGGCCGGTGACAGCAGCCCGGTCAGGAACTCCGGCGGCGTCGGCGTCACCTGCGACTCCGGGCTGACCCGGAGGTAGCGGTCGGGCGTGTCGTTCCACAGGTTGACCGCCAGGCTGGCCGTCTCCAGGAAGATGGCGCGGTTGGCCAGCGCCAGCCCGAGCTGGTAGCTCGGCCCGAGCAGGGTGAGCAGCGCGGCCCTGAACAGCCGCTTGAACCGCTGCGGCACGCCCAGGCGGCGGCTGAAGTCCTCGATGAAGGGGGAGTCGGGACCGAGGTCGAGGCTCTCGCCGACGGCCTTCGAGGTCCAGGTGGCGTAGCAGTACCAGTTGTTCGTCTCGCGGCCCAGGTGCTCCGCGAGGTCGCCGGCCACGCGGTGGTAGCTGTAGGCGATGACCATCGCCTCGAGTGCCGCGCTCCGGTCCTTGTAGGCCGCGATGCGCAGCACGTCATCGGCGGTCATCGGAGTGTCGGACATGCAGTCTCCCGTTCGCGTCCCGTCGCCTCGAGGCGTGCTCACGGAAATAAGAGCGCCTCCAGCGGCGTCAGATACGGCCCGGCGGCCGGTTTGCCCCGTGACCGCCAGGCCAGGAGCGTAGATTGCGTCACTTGCGACGGGCTTGCAGCGGGCCGCCCCGGGCGTCGGTCCCGGGGCGGCGCTCGTCAGTCCTTGACCATGATCCTGCTGATCACGACGAATCCGCCGAGCGCCCCCGCGGAGCCGGCGGCCGTCGTCGTGGTGAGGTTGACCACCAGGTCATAGGTGCCGGGAGAAAGCTGTCCGCGCATGGGGATAGAAGCCGTATATCTGCCAGATCCAGGAGTGAACGTCATCTCCACAGGAGGCGAGGGATGCCTCGACTCGCCACCCCCCAGCAGATCGGCGATGATCTCCAACTGCCAGCGCCCGGCCAGCCAGTCGATCAGCTCGCCGGTGACCTCCCAGCTCACGTCCACGGTCCAGCCCTCATGACGATGGACGACGTTCGTGGGCTGGGCTCCGGGATCGACCACCTGGCCGTGAAGAATGCCGGCCAACTGCTCGGCCGGCACTTTCATCACCTGGAATTCTCCGGTTGCCATCGCGATCTCCTCTCCGCCGGGACAGGTCCCCGTGTGAACGACCAGAGCGACGACACCGGTGGTGAAATACGCGTCCTTTCTGTCGATAATCCGGTGATAAATCGCGGGATTCGTCAGCGGATTCTGATCAGGTCGCCGGGGCCGGGAGCGCCGACCCGCACGCCGTTCAGGCGTACGGACGCCTCCACGGCGCAGTCCAGATAGGCGTTGAGCCCTCTGACCACCAGGTCGCCCAGCTCGCCGCCGGCCAGGCGCAGCACCGCGCCGCCGCCCTCCGCGGCGACGACCTCGGCCGTCCCGTACGGCGTGCGCACGCCCACCGGGCCCTCGTTCCCGGTACGGACGAGCACGACGAGGTGGTGCACGTCCCGGGTGGGGTGGCTGCGCAGGTACGCGTCGGCCTCCCCGTACAGGACGAGACCCTCGCCCGCGTCCGCCGGGGGATCGGCGGGGGCGATCAGGGCACAGGGGGCCAGCCGCTCGTCGAGCGTGGGCACGGGACCGTCCACCAGCACCCGCCCGCCCGCCGCCGCGTAGGCGGCCAGCAGTTCCTGCACGCGCCGGTGCATGAACGGCCCGCCGGGCACCGTGACCGTCCGGTACGCGGCCAGCTCCTCCGCCGAGACGCTCTCCAGGTCCACCAGCCCGTAGTCCAGGCCCCTGACCCGCATCCGCTCGTGGAAGGCGCGCAGCGCCCGCCCGCACTGCGGCCCCGCGGGCCCGGCCGGAGAGCCCGACAGGGAGTCAGAAAGCGCGCCCGACAGCGCCGCGATCCCGGCGTAGGGCAGGTAGAGCCCGAAGGCGTCCCGCCGCACCGGTACGCACTCCAGGAACTCGGCCCCGTGGGCGGCGAAGTAGTCCGCCAGCGCCCGCACCACCGGCGCCTTCCCGGTGGCGGCGCCGTCCGCGTCGATGGGCGCGCTGTCCGGGTACGGCCCCTCGTGCCCCGCGTCCAGCTCGGGCCCCCAGCCGGAGGCGGCCACCCCGGTGTAGACGTTGAAGCCGCTCGCCCCCGCGGCCAGGGCGAGCAGCGACTGGTGGAAGCTGGTGGCCCCGTCGATGTAGGCGGGGTCGTACAGCTCGGAGAAGCCCCAGTTCTCCTCCAGGTTCGGGCCGGGGGCGCGCTTGGCCGCGATCACGTAGCGGGCGTGCGCGTCGCGGTCGGCCGACACGACGCCCATCCAGTTGGTGAAGCCGTAGGAGATGCCGCCCCACAGCTCCGGCCGGACCCGGGCCAGCCAGTCGTCCAGCTCGGGCACGGTCGGCGGGTTGAGGTTGACGAACACCGGCAGCTCGGACCCGACGGCCCGCGCCCAGACGCGGTAGACCTCGGCCAGGTACTCCGCGTGGAAGCGCCCCCAGTCGGCCTGGGCGAGCAGGCCGACGCCCGAGGGCGCGACGTCCGCCCACCCGGCGTACGCGGTGCCGTGGACGGCGTTGTACGCCTGCGTCGTGCCGTACCAGGACCGCAGCCGGTCCCGAAAGAACGCCAGCCCCGACGGGCTGTAGTCGTAGGCCGTCAACGGCAGCGCCCCGCTGGTGTAGATGCCCTCGTTCGCGATCTGCAGCGCGACCACCGCCTCCGCGCCGGCCAGCACCTCCTTGCCCACGGCCGACAACCACTGGGTGGCCCGCGCCAGGAACACCGGGCCGAGCGGCGCGGGCAGCGCGCGTCCGGCGGGGGCGGTGGCGTCCGCCCAGCGCGACGGCGTGCCGGCGGAGTCGAGCAGCGGCTCGATCGCCGGGTCGGCGTCGGGGCACACCCAGTCGGGCAGCCCGCCGTAGTTCACCTCGGCGTGGATGAACGGCCCCGGCTTGGCGACCACCCCCAGCCCCAGCTCCCGGCACAGCTCCAGGAAGCCGGTGACGTTCCTGGCCGGATGGGTCAGGCCGGTGAAGTCGGGAGCCGTGCCCGCCTCCGGCTGGTGGTGCCGCCACGGCAGGTAACAGGTGATCACCTCGATCCCGAGCTCGTCCCGTACGGCCCGCAGCCGGTCGGCCCACACGGCCGGATCGTCGCGGTAGTACGGATAGTCGGCGGTGACGAGCACCCGCGGCACGCCGTCGACGACGGCGACCCCGTCGCGGACCTCGATGACCACGCTGATCCTCCCTAACCCTTCAGTCCGGTGAATGCGATGCCCTGCAGGATGCGGCGCTGGAAGAGCAGCACCACGACGATCACCGGCAGGACGGCGAGCGTGGCGCCCGCCATGATGTAGTACGCGCGCCCGCCGTCGGGGCTCGCCACGAGCTGCTGCAACGCCAGCGGCAGGGTGTACAGCTCGGGGTCGTTGGTCACCAGCAGCGGCCACACGAGGTCGTTCCAGTGGAACAGGAAGCTGGTGATGGTCACGACCGCCAGCACCGGCTTCGACAGCGGCAGCACGATCCGCCAGAAGATCTGCATCCGGCCCGCCCCGTCGATCAGCGCGGCCTCCTCCAGCTCGCGCGGGATCGACAGGAAGAACTGCCGCAGCAGGAAGATGTCGAGCACCGAGGCGATGTTCGGGACGATCAGCCCCCACCCCGAGTCGAACATGCCGAGCGACTGCGTGACGTGGATGCGCGGCACGAGCAGCGTGATCGCGGGCACCATCATGCCGCCCAGCATGATCACGAACAGCTTGTCGCGGCCGGGGAACGGGATGCGCGCGAACGCGTACGCGGCCAGCGCGTCGATCAGCAGCTTGGCCGGCACCAGCACCGCGCACACCCAGACGCTGTTGACGAAGGCGTTCCCGAGCCCGCCGACGCCCAGCACGTAGTCGTAGTTGCCGAGCGTGGCCGCCCACTCGCCGGTCCGCTTGTCCAGCGGCAGCAGGCTGGGCACCTTGGTGTAGATGTCCTGGCCGTGCTTGAACGAGGTGGCCAGCATCCACAGGAACGGCACCACCGACACCGCCGCCAGCAGCACCAGCGCCACGTAGATCGACGCCTTGCGGGCCCCGGTCATGCCGCCTCCTGCTTGACGAACCTGAACTGCAGCGCGGTCACGATCACGATGAAGACCAGCAGGATGAACGACATCGCGCAGGCCGCCCCCATCGCGTCGTAGCGGAAGGCGAACAGGTAGAGGTGCAGCACGTACGTCAGCCCCGACTGCTCGGGCCCGCCGGTCACGCTGCGCCCGTTGCCCGAGAAGATCACGTACACCAGGCCGAACACCTGCAGCGCCGCGATCACCCCGGTCACCAGCAGGTAGAACGTGGTCGGCCGGAGCATCGGGAACGTCACCCGCCAGAACCGCTGCCACGGTCCGGCCCCGTCGATGATCGCCGCCTCCTGGATGGCGCCAGGGATGCCCTTCAGCCCCGCCAGGTAGATGATCATCGAGATGCCGCACTGCCAGGCCGCGATGAACGCCAGCGCCGGGATGACCAGCTCGGGGGTGTTGAGCCAGTTCTGTCCGGGGATGCCGAACAGGCCGAGCAGCGTGTTGATCAGGCCGTACTGGGGGTCGTAGAGCCAGCGCCAGATCGCCCCGACCGCCGCCTCCGCCGTGACGACCGGCAGGAACAGCAGCAGCCTGAACACGTTCGCGCCGCGCCTGATCGCGTTCAGCAGCAGCGCCTGCGCCAGCGCCGCGACCAGCGTCAGCGGCACGGCGACGATCGTGTACTGCAGCGTGACCCGCACCGACTTCCAGAAGTGCGGGTACTCGACGTCGTCGAAGAGCAGGTCGGTGTAGTTGGCCAGGCCCACCCAGACCGCGTCGGTGCGCAGGTTCCAGTCGGTGAAGCTGTAGTAGAGCGCGGACAGGGCCGGATACAGCAGGAAGACCACGAAGTAGGCCAGCGCGGGGGCGACCAGCAGCCAGCCGATCAGGTGGTCGCGGCGGCGGGCGCCCGCGCCGCGTCCGGCTCGCCCGCCGGGCCCCGCCGCCACCCGCTCCAGCACGGGTGCCGCCATGTCAGCCGTTCCAGCCGAGCAGCGCCCGCGTCCTGGCCGCCGCGTCCGTCAGCGCCTGCTGGGCGGTGACCTTGCCGGTCAGCGCCGACTCGATCGCCGGGGCGATGATCTCGTCGTTGACCTGGATCCACTGCGGCACCGCCGGCCGCGCGTGCGCCACCTTGAGCTGCTCAAGGAACGCCGCCTGCTCCGGCCCGCCCGCGACCACCTGCGCCTTGAGGTGCACGGGGAAGCCGCCGAACGCGTCCGCGACCGCGCCGTTGTGCTCCGCGCCCGCCAGGAACGCCAGCCACTTCCACGCCAGGTCGGGGTTCTTGCCGGTGGAGAAGACGACGGAGTCCTCGCCGCCGATGTTCCCGGCCGGCTCGCTCTTGTACGGCAGCGGCGCCACGCCGAAGTCCAGGTCGGGGAACTGCTCGCGGATGGTCGGCACGTCCCACGGGCCGGAGATCGTCATGGCGGCCAGGCCGTTCTCGAACGGCTTGTCCGAGTCGGTGATCTTGCGGGGCGACGACTTCTGCAGGTCCACCCACAGTTGCAGGGCCTCCACGGCCGGCTGCTGGTCGAACAGCACCTTCTTGCCCGCGTCGTCCACCATCTCCCCGCCCGCGCCGTGCACGATCCCGGGGAACATCCACGCGCCGTACCCGTCGCCCTTGGGCACGTTCATGCCGGCCACGCCGGCGTCGGCGGCGTGCACCTGGGCGGCGACCTGCTTCAGCTCGTCCCAGGTCTTGGGCGGCGCCGGCACGAGCTTCTTGTTGTAGAAGAGGGCCACGGTCGTCTGGTCCTGGGGCAGGCCGTAGAGCTTGCCGCCGGCGCGGTTGGTGTCGAGCGCGCCCTCGTAGTAGTCGGCCTCGTCGATCAGGCCGGCGGGGACCTCCTTGATCGTGCCGTCGAGGGCGTACTTGGACACGAGGGGCTGGTCGAGTATGCCAGCGTCGGGGGCGCTCTTGCTGGCCACGGCGCTGCCGAGCTTGGTGTTGTAGTCGTCCTTCGGGATCTTGACGAGCTTGACGGTGACACCGGGGTTGGCCTTCTCGAAGTCCTGGCGGATCTTCTCGACGACCTGGCCCGCCTGCGGGGTGCGGTCCTGGTACATCCAGAAGGTCAGCTCCTTGGAGTCGCCGCCTCCGGTGCCGCCACCGCCGCACGCGGCCAGCCCGCTCGCGAGCACCGCCACGAGGGCGCCTCGCACAAGTCCTCGGCTCATGTCATCTCCTCATCGGGGGGATGGGCAGACCATAATCTAAGCTTCGAACAAAGTCAGGGGCCGAGCGGAAACGCTTCGGTAACGCCCGGTACACGCGCCCGTCGCAGCGTCACCGGCGCGTGTCGGGCACGCGGGGCCGCCGCCTCGCGCGCCCGCCCTTCGAGGCGTGAACCAACCGTGAACTACCATGGCGGCGGATTTCTGAGAGGACAGGGACGAGGATGGGCACGTCAGGGCGCAGGACCGTACGCGACCTTCGCCGGGGCAACCAGGCGATGCTGCTGCGCGCGCTGTACTTCGGCGGCCCCGCCAGCCGCAACGAGCTGTCGGCCGAGACCGGCCTGAGCGCGGCCACGGTCAGCACCATGACCGGCGACCTGCTGGCCGACGACGTCATCGTCGAGGCGGGCCAGGTCGACTCCGACGGCGGCCGGCCCAGGGTGCTGCTCAAGGTCAACCCGGCCTACGGCTACGCGGTGGGCGTGGACGTCGGCGAGACCCAGGTCAAGGTCGAGCTGTTCGACCTGGAGATGAACGTACGCGCCAGGGCGCACTACGCGGTCCGCTCGGCCAAGCACGATCCCGAGCTGGTCGCCCGCCACATCCTGGCCGGCGTCGACGCGGTCATCGCCGAGGGCGAGGTGCCGGCCGGACGGGTGCTGGGTGTGGGCGTCGGCGTGCCGGGCATCGTCGAGCCGGGCGCGGACGCGCTGGTGCGGGCCAAGACGTTCGGCTGGGAGGCGGTGCCGCTGGGCGCGCTGCTGCGGGCCGGCACCCCGCTGCCCCTCCACGTTGACAACGGGGCCAAGACGATGGGCCAGGCCGAGCTGTGGTTCGGCTCGGGCCGGGGCACCAGCGAGGCGATCATCATGTTGGTGGGCTCGGGCGTGGGCGGCACGGTGGTGACCGGCGGCTCGATCTACCGCGGCGCGGGCAAGGCCGCGGGCGAGGTCGGCCACCTGAAGATCGTGGCCGGGGGGCGGGCCTGCCGGTGCGGGGCCCGCGGGTGCCTGGAGGCGTACCTGGGGGCCGAGGCCATCCTCGACCGGGCCGGGGTCGTGGCCGACTCCGCCGACGAGGAGGCCGCGCTGGCCAGGCTGCTGGAGGAGGGCTCGCCGGTGATCGGCGAGAGCGTCGAGCTGCTTGGGGTGGGCCTGTCGAGCCTGGTGCACCTGTTCAACCCCGAGCGCATCGTGATCGGCGGCTGGGCGGGCCTGATGCTGGGCGGGCGGCTGCTGGACGACATCCGCGCGGCCACCGCCGCCAACACGCAGGCGCAGCCGTTCGACCCGGAGACGGTGGTGCTGGGCCGCCTCGGCCCGGACGCGGTGGCGCTGGGCGCGGCGACGCTCGTGATCGAGCCGTTGTTCGGCGGCACCGTGTCTCCCGAGTCCGTCCCCACCATCGCGTAGGGGTTGGTTCAAGCCTCGACACAAGCCTCGCCGCCCCTCGTTCCGGGCGCCGCCGCTACGGTGGAACGATGATCGACGACTGGACGGCACTGGCGGGCGGCTCGGCCGCGTCCCTCGCCACCCGCGCCGAGCTGATCGCCCGCTGGTCGGAGCCGCACCGCCGCTACCACACGCTCACCCACCTCACCGCCGTCCTGTCCGCCGTGGACCGGCTGGCCGGGCAGGCCGCGGACGCGACGGCGGTGCGCCTGGCGGCCTGGTTCCACGACGCCGTCTACGACGGCAGGCCGGGCTGGGACGAGGAGCGCAGCGCCCAGCTCGCCCAGTCGCGCCTGCCCCGCTGCGGCGTGCCCGCGGGCCGGATCGCGGAGGTCGCCCGCCTGGTGCGCCTCACGGCCGCCCACGACACGCTGCGGCCAGGCGACCGCGACGGGGCCGTGCTGTGCGACGCCGACCTGTCCGTCCTCGGCGGCCCCGGCTACGACGCCTACACGCGGGCCGTCCGCGAGGAGTACGCCCACGTGCCCGACGCCCTGTTCGCCCTGGGCCGCGCGGAGGTGCTGCGCCGCCTGCTGGCCACGCCCCGCCTCTACCAGAGCGAGGCGGCCCGCGAGCTGTGGGAGGAGCGCGCCCGCGCGAACATGACCGCCGAGCTGGCCGAGCTAACGGCGCTTGCGGCGGCGCAGCCCGGCCCCGACGAGACGCCGTAGCAGCTCACGCGAGCTGACCGCCTCCGCGCCCAGCGCCACCGCCCGCGCGTGCACGGTCTCCGGCACGTCGTAGTGATCCCGGTCGAACGCCCGCTGCGGCACCCCCAGCCGCACGGCGAAGGCGTGCAACTCCTCCAGCGAACTGTCGCTGACGAGATGCGACCACATGAGGCCGCGCGGCCCCGGCCAGTCGGGCGGATCGATCAGTACGCTCACGCCCTCAAGGGTAGAACCCGCCCGCGCACCTCAAGCTCGCCCAGATCAGACACCACGACCTCGCCCGGCCCGTCGCCCGGCCCGTCGCCCGGCCCGTCGCCCGGCCCGTCGCCCGGCTCGTCACTCGGCTCGCCGTCCGGTCCGTCGCCCGGTCCTCTGCCGCCGACCGCGACCACGACGCCGAACCCGCCCTTCCTGCCCGCCTCGAGCGTCGGCAGCGCCGACGCCACCACCGCGACCTTGGGCGCGGGCAGGTCCAGCCGCCGCGCCGCCTCCAGGAACAGCGCGGGGTCCGGCGTGCCCGGCAGGTTGAGCAGCGCGGCGTCGTTGCCGTCGACCAGCTCGTCGAACAGGTGCGCCACCCCAGCGGAGCCCACCAGCCTGCGGCCGTGCATGCTGGCCGAGACCGCCGCCGTACGCGCGCCGCGCCTGCGCAGTTCGTGCAGCAGCGCCACCGTGGCGGGGAAGGCGGCCACGCCGTACTTGTCCACCTGGGCCATGAAGGAACGGTCCTTGGCCAGGCCGAGCCCGTGCACGGTCGGGGCGCCGGGCTCGTCGTCGGGAGAGCCCTCGGGCACGGTGATGCCGCGCGCGGCCAGGAAGGTGCGGATGCCGTCGAGGCGCGGCCGTCCGTCCACGTGGCGCAGGTAGTCGTCACGGATGTCGAACGGCGCCGAGCGGCCGCGCAGGAACACGTCGAAGACATGCTTCCAGGCGGCCGCGTGCCCCCGAGCGGTGTCGGTGACCACGCCGTCGGTGTCGAAGACGACGGCGCTGATCGCGGTCAGGTCGATGACGTGCACGTTCACATGGTGAACGTAACCGCTCTACCAGGCGACGGGTAGCTCTTTGACGCCGTAGACGATGGCGAGTTCCCTGAACGGCACCTCTCCGGCGACGCGCAGGCCGGGGAAGCGGCGCAGCAGCGCGGGGAAGGCGATGCGCATCTCCATCTGGGCCAGCGGGGCGCCGATGCAGCGGTGGATGCCGTGGCCGAAGGCCATGTGCGAGCCCGCCGTCTCCCGGCCGGGCACCACCTGGTCCATGTTCTCGCCCAGCGCCGGGTCCCTGTTGGCCCCGGTCAGCGAGCACAGCACCATCTCGCCCTTCTTGATCTGCACCCCGTGCAGTTCGAGGTCGTCGCGGGCGAAGCGCGGGAAGGCGACCTGCACGACCGTCATGTAGCGCAGCAGCTCCTCGACCACGTCCACGATGTAGCCGTCCACCTCGCGGACCTTGGCGGCCTGCTCGGGGTTGCGCAGCAGCCACAGGGTGCCGAGCGCGAGCATGCTGGTGCTGGTGTCGTGGCCGCCGGTCAGCAGGCCGTCGGCCATGCTGGCGAGCGTGCGGTCGTCGAGCTCGTCGCCGTGCTCGATCAGCAACTGCCCGAGCAGCCCCTCGCCGGGGTTCTGCCGCTCCCTGGCCACCAGGTCCACCAGGTACGTCATCGCGTCGTTGATGGCCTGCAGCGACGCCTCGGGCCCGGCGCTGAGGTCGAAGCGGTCCTTGCCGATCTTGACGAACGCGGCGCGCTCCTCGTACGGGACGCCGAGCAGCTCGCACACGACCAGCGACGGGATCGGTATCGCGAACTCCTCCACCAGGTCCACCGGCAGGCCCTCGGCGCCCTTGGCCTCGATGCGGTCGAGGTGCTCTGCGACCATGGCCTCGATGCGCGGCTCCAGCCTGCGCAGGCGGCGCATGGTGAACTCGGGCGTGAGGTACTTGCGCAGCCGCGTGTGCTCGGGCGGGTCGCGGAAGCCCAGACCACCCGGGTCCTCCTGGTTGGAGCCCAGCCCGATCACGCCCGCGAAGTCGTTGCTGAAGCGCTCGTGGTCGCCGAGCACACCGCGTACGTCCTCCCAGCGGGTGACGAGGTAGACGGTCTGGCCGCCGGGGATCTCCATCGGGAAGACCGGGTGCTCGGCCCGGATGCGTCCGAGTTCGCCGACGGGGTCGAACCCGTCACGCATGAACTGGACGAGCGGGAACTCTTCTATCTCTGACATCGATATCCGTCCTGCTGGGATACATCACACTATGTTGGGATAAATCCCTGCACAGATGGTGCCATCCGGAAGGGTGTATGTTGCCCTCCGAAAGGACGAATTTACCTCTCACCCTCGCCCCCCTCCTGGCCGAGGACGAGGTACGACAGCCTCCGCGAGGGGCCTGGCCCGAGCGGCCACGGCTCGGGTCCCATTGTGCGCCCGCCCTTCGCGCCCGGCCACCCCGAATCGCCCCTGTCACCAAGACGGCATCCCCCATCCTTCCCGCGGCCCTCGCCCCTTCATCCGGAAGGCCCAGGACGGGGCGGAGCCCGCAGGAGAACCCCCTGTGACCGCACGGCACCCAGCGCCGCGCCTTGCGAACCCTCCGTGAGGAGTGTCGAACAGCGGTGAAACATGGGCAAAATGGGGCGGGAGACGTCGTTTGGCGTACAAGATGGCGACATTCTGCGATGATCTCGTCGCATAGAGCCGGAGTTTGAGCCTCACGGATAGTGACTGATGCCGACATTTGAGGAAATTACAACCTTTGTAACGGAGCAGCCGCTCGTCACCGCCATCATCGCGTTGCTGAGCCTGGCCGGGCTGGTGCTGGCGTTCCTGGTGCTCAGGGTCGCCTGGCGCGTGGTCTCCTGGCTATGGGCCAGGTACGTCGCCGACCGTCCCGTCGAGGACGTCCTGACCATCGTGGCCGCCTCCATCGCGACCGGCGTGTCCGCGCAGGGCATGTGGCGCTTCTCCGGAGACGTGCTGGGCCTCGACGGGCCGCTCAGGTTACTGCTGTTCGCGTTCATCGAGGTCGCGATCATCACCTCCGCCGTACGCGCCCGCCGCAACATGCGCGAGAACTACTCGGGCGGCATCGACGGCATCGCCGTCTGGGCCCTCACCGCCTTGACCGCCGTCCTGTCGAGCATGGACGCGCACAGCCTGCCCGAGGCGCTGTTCAGGCTCGCCGCCCCGCTGGTGGCCGCCTGGCTGTGGGAGCGCGGCATGGCCATCGAACGCCACCGCATCCGCGGCACCGGCCGCATCAACTGGCGGCTGACCCCCGAGCGGCTGATGGTCAGGATGGGGCTGGCCGAGGTCAGCGACCGTACCGCCAGCGAGGTCGACGCGCACCGCAGGCTGACCCGCGTCGCGCTGGCCGCCAAGCGCGCCAAGGCGCTGCGCGAGGGCGGCGGCTCGGAGCGCAAGATGCGCGCCGCGCTGGCCAAGCTCGACAAGGCCATGGACCAGGCCGTCGAGCACACGGGCCTGGCCGTGGACCAGCAGCGCCAGGAAGCGCTGCTGGCCCAGATCGCCGCCCTGTACAACACCACCGCGCTCATCGACGCCGCCCCCCGCGTCCCCTGGGAGCCCGAGGCCGACCACCACCCGGTGCCCGCCCGCCCCGCGCTGCCGCCCGCACTGGCCGAACTCGTGAACGACGAGGACGAGGACATCGAGGTGCTCGACGCCACCCCGCAGGTGGTCAGCACCGCCGAACGGGCCGCGCGCATGCGGGCCGCCCGCGAGTTCTGGCTCCGGCAGATCGCCAAGGGCATCGTGCCGCGTACGGTGGACATCGCCCAGGAGATCGGCATCCCGCTGGCCACGGCGCGCGAGTATCGTGCCCTGTGGAAGCTGGAGCCGCAGGCGCACGCCCTCATCGAGGCGCTGTACCAGCAGCACGGCATCGTCGACACCGGCGCCTTCCCCGCGATCGCCGACGACGGGCGGGTGCTGACCACCAAGCTGTAGGGGGCCGGGGACAGGTGCGGGAGCGCACGCTCGAACGCGTCAGGAAACTGCTGGCCAAGGCCGAACGCACCGACAACGAGCACGAGCGGGCCACCTTCATGGCCGCCGCCTCGGCGCTGATGGCCAGGCACGGCATCGACTCCCTGCCTCCCGCGGGCACCCGTCAGATCCCCGGTGACCGCATCGTGTCCCTGCCCGCCCCCTGGGCCAGGGAGAAGGCGCGCCTGGTGAGCCTGGTCGCGCAGGCCGTGCGCTGCCGGCCGCTGCTGATCGGCCGGGGCGACGGCGGGCAGCGCGTGCACGTGTTCGGCTTCGCGGCCGACCTGGAGCGGGCCGACCTGCTGGCCACGTCGCTGCTGCTGCAGATGGCCACGGGGCTGGCCAGGGTGCGGCTGCCCGGGGACGTGCGGGCCGTGCGGGCGTACCGGAGGTCGTGGCTGCTGGGGTTCACCGACGAGGTGTACCGGCTGCTGTGCGCGGCCGAGTCCCGCGCCGAGGCCGAGTCGGCCGGTACGGGCTCCGCGCTCGTCCTGGCCGACCGCCGCGCCGAGGTCGAGCGGGCCGTGGCCGCCCGCTACCCGGACATCCGCATGAGCGTGCCCACGACCAGCGGCACCGGCTACCGCGACGGCGTCGCCGCAGGCCGCAGGGCCGACCTCGGACGCACGGGGATGAGCACCGCCGCGGCCCGCGAACTGGGCACATGACCCCGTTCCCGGCGACAACCCGTCGCGGCGGCCGTGCTCAGGCCCCCAGGGCGGCCGACACCAGGGAGCGGGCCTCCTCCTGCACTTTGGCCAGGTGATCGGGGCCTTTGAAGGACTCGGCGTAGATCTTGTAGACGTCCTCGGTGCCCGACGGCCGGGCCGCGAACCAGGCGCTGCGCGTCGAGACCTTCACCCCGCCCAGCGGGGCGCCGTTGCCGGGCGCCGACGTCTGCACCGAGGTGATCGGCTCGCCCGCCAGCGAGTCGGCCGTCACCTGCTCGGCCGACAGCCTCCCGAGCACGGCCTTCTCCTCGCGGGTGGCCGGCGCGTCCACGCGCGCGTACGCCGGCTCGCCGAACCGCTCGACCAGCGCCCGGTAGCGGGCGCTCGGCGACTCGCCGGTGACGGCCAGGATCTCGGCGGCCAGCAGGGCCAGGATGAGGCCGTCCTTGTCGGTGGACCACACCGAGCCGTCACGCCGCAGGAACGACGCCCCCGCGCTCTCCTCGCCCCCGAACCCCAGCGACCCGTCGAGCAGCCCGGGCACGAACCACTTGAAGCCCACCGGCACCTCGTAGAGCCGTCGGCCCGCCGACTCGGCAACCCGGTCGATGATGGCGCTGCTGACCATCGTCTTGCCCAGCCCGGCGTCCGCGGGCCAGCCGTCACGGTGGGCGTAGAGGTAGGAGGCGGCCACGGCGAGATAGTGGTTGGGGTTCATCAGGCCGCCGTCGGGCGTGACGATGCCGTGGCGGTCGGCGTCGGCGTCGTTGCCGGTCGAGACGTCGTAGCGGTCGCGGTTGGCGATGATCGAGGCCATCGCGTACGGCGACGAGCAGTCCATCCGGATCTTGCCGTCCCAGTCGAGCGTCATGAACCGCCACGTCGGATCGACCAGCGGGTTGACCACGGTCAGCGCCAGCCCGTGCCGCTCGGCGATCTCCCCCCAGTAGGCCACGCTCGCCCCGCCCAGCGGGTCGGCCCCGATCCGCACCCCCGCCGACCTGATCGCGTCGAGGTCGACCACCGACGGCAGGTCGTCGGCGTACGCGGACAGGAAGTCGTAGCGCCCCGCCCGCCCCAGCGCCGTCGTGTACGGCACCCGCCGCACGCTCTTGAGCCCGTCCTGCAGCAGCCGGTTGGCGCGGTCCTGGATCCACGTGGTGGCGTCGGTGTCGGCGGGACCGCCGTTCGGCGGGTTGTACTTGAACCCGCCGTCGCCCGGCGGATTGTGCGACGGCGTGATCACGACGCCGTCGGCCAGCCCGGTCGTGCGGCCCCGGTTGTGGCGCAGGATGGCGTGCGAGACGGCCGGCGTGGGCGTGTAGCCGTCACGCGCGTCGACGAGCACCTCGACCTCGTTGGCCGCGAACACCTCCAGCGCCGAGACCCGCGCGGGCTCCGACAGCGCGTGTGTGTCGATGCCCAGGAACAGCGGTCCGCCGGTGCCCTGCGACTGCCGGTATTCGCAGATGGCCTGGCTCGTGGCCAGGATGTGGTCTTCGTTGAAGGCCGTCTTCAGCGACGACCCCCGGTGCCCCGACGTGCCGAACGCCACCCGCTGCCCCACCTCTCCCGCGTCAGGACGCAGGGCGTAGTAGGACGTCACGAGCCTGGCGATGTCGGGCAGATCGGCGGGCTGGGCGGGCTGTCCCGCGCGTTCGTGGGTCATGGAGGCCACTTTACAAATCGGGCACGGCCCGGCGGATGACCGAGTGGAGGCGTAAGGAGATACATTCGCGTCAGTCACCAGAACGGAGTTCTGTTCTCATGCGCTACGGATACTTCCTGAGCGAGCCCCAAGGCTCCGACCCCATCGGCGACCTGCGCGACCAGATCGCGCGGGCGGCCGACGACGGGTTCGACTCCGCCTGGCTCTCCCACATCTTCGGCCTGGACGCCATCACCGCCCTGGCCGCCGCGGGGGCTCAGGCGCCGGCCATCGAACTCGGCACCGCCGTCGTGCCGACGTACCCGCGTCACCCGGGCGCGCTCGCCCAGCAGGCCATGACCGCCAACGCCGCGCTCGGCGGCCGGTTCGCCCTGGGCATCGGCCTGTCGCACCAGATCGTCATCGAGAACATGTTCGGCTACAGCTTCGAGCGGCCGGGACGGCACATGAAGGAGTACCTCGACATCCTGATCCCGCTCTCCCGGGGCGAGCGCGTCGTCTACGAGGGCGAGACGCTCAAGGCCGACCTGCGCCTGACCACGCCGGGCGCGGGCTTCCCCGTGCTGGTGGCCGCGCTCGGCCCGCGCATGCTCAAGCTGGCGGGCACCGTGGCCGACGGAACCGTCCTGTGGATGACCGGCCCGCAGACCGTGGCCAGGCACGTCGCGCCCACCATCACGGCCGCCGCCGCGCAGGCGGGCCGCGAGTCGCCCAGGATCGTCTGCGCGCTGCCGATCAGCGTCACCGACGACCCGGCCGCCGCCGTCGCGCGGGCCAACGAGATCTTCTCGGTGTACGGGACGCTGCCGTCGTACCGGGCGATGCTCGACAGGGAGGGCGCGGCGGGGCCGGGCGATGTGGCCGTCGTCGGCGACGAGGACACGGTGCTGGCCAAGCTCGACGAGCTGAGCCGGGCGGGGGTGACCGACTTCGTGGGCTCGCCGTTCGCGAACCGGGAACGCACTCGGAACCTGCTGATCGGCGCGGCGAACGGCTGATCAGGAGACGTCTCAATAGACTCCGACAGGGTGAAACGCGTGCTACATGGCATAGATGTGTCCAACTGGCAGGGCTCCGTCAACTGGGCCCGCCACGCGGACGACGGAGTCGCCTTCGCCTTCGCCAAGGCGAGCGAGGGCGGCGACTACACCGACAAGTGGTTCGCGCGTAACTGGAACGGCATGCGTGAGAGCTGGATGGTCTGCGGCGCGTACCACTTCGCCCGGCCCAAGGGCGACCCCATCGAGCAGGCACGCCACTTCCTCGGCGTGATCGGGTCGGCCGGCGGCTTGCGCCGCGGCGACCTGATCGCGCTCGACCTGGAGACCAACGACCGCGCGCGCCCGGAACGGGTCGCCCGCTTCGCCCGCCGCTGGTGCCAATTCGTCGAGCGGTACACCGGCCTGCGGCCTTTCATCTACACCTTTCAGGCGTTCGCGCGCGGCGGACACTGCGCCGGCCTGGGCGATTATCCGCTCTGGCTGGCCAGCCCCGCGAGCCCGCGCGGCCGGCCGCCTGTGCCCAGGCCCTGGAACGACTGGACCATCCACCAATACGCCAGCAGCCCCGTCGACCGCAACGTCTTCCACGGGAGCAGACAGGAGCTGACAAGCCTGGGGTTTGACCCGCGATAGCATCGGTGTTCGTCATCGACCTTGCCTCGGTGCCGGGCATCGAGCGCGATCCACAGGGAGTCACCGTGTCAGCCGAGCTACGCATCACCCTCGCCGGAGCCGAGCGTGTGGTCGCGGCCGGCACGACGGCCGGGGAGGCGCTCGGGGCCGACGACCGCACCGTCGTCGCCGCCCGGGTCGGCGGCGAGCCGCGCGACCTGGCCCACCCGCTGGCCGAGGGCGACGTCGTCGAGCCGATCGAGATCTCCAGCGAAGAGGGCCGGGCGATCGTGCGCCACTCCACGGCCCACGTCATGGCGCAGGCCGTGCAGGAGCTGTTCCCCGAGGCCAAGCTGGGCATCGGGCCGCCGGTGGAAAACGGGTTCTACTACGACTTCGACGTTGAGCAGGCGTTCAACCCCGACGATCTCAAGCGCATCGAGAAGCGCATGCGCGAGATCGTCAAGCAGGGGCAGCTCTTCTCCCGGCGGCCGGTCTCCGACGAAGACGCGCGGGCGGAGCTGGCGGCGGAGCCGTACAAGCTGGAGCTGATCGGCCTCAAGGGCGGCGCGGACGCGGAGGAGTCGGTCGAGGTGGGGGCCGGGCAGCTCACCATCTACGACAACCTCGACCCCAAGAGCGGCGAGCTGTGCTGGAAAGACCTGTGCCGCGGCCCGCACGTGCCCTCCACCCGGTTCATCCCGGCCTTCAAGCTCATGCGCTCCGGCGGGGCCTACTGGCGAGGCAGCGAGAAGAACCCGCAGCTCCAGCGCATCTACGGCACCGCGTGGGAGTCGCGCGACAAGCAGGACGAATACCTCAAGCTGCTTGAGGAGGCCGAGAAGCGCGACCACCGCAGGCTCGGCGTCGAGCTCGACCTGTTCAGCTTCCCACCCGAGCTGGGCAGCGGCCTGCCGATCTTCCATCCCAAGGGCGGGATCATCCGCAAGGAGATGGAAGACTACATGCGCAGGCGGCAGGCCGAGGCGGGCTACGAGTTCGTCAACACCCCGCACATCACCAAGTCCTCGCTGTTCGAGACCTCCGGCCACCTGCCGTGGTATGCCGACGACATGTTCCCGGCCTTCGAGCTGGAGGGCGTCGAATACCGCGTCAAGCCGATGAACTGCCCGATGCACAACCTGATCTTCCGGGCGCGCGGGCGCTCCTACCGTGAGCTGCCGCTGCGGCTGTGCGAGTTCGGCTCGGTCTACCGCTACGAGAAGTCGGGCGTGGTCCACGGCCTGACCCGGGTGCGCGGAATGACGCAGGACGACGCGCACATCTACACCACCCGCGAGCAGATGGCCGACGAGATCAAGTCGCTGCTGAGGTTCGTGCTCAGCGTGCTGCGCGACTTCGGCCTGACCGACTTCTACCTCGAGCTGTCCACGCGCGACGAGTCGGAGAAGTTCATCGGCGACCCGGCGGAGTGGGACACAGCCACCGCGGCGCTGCGCCAGGTGGCCACCGAGTCGGGGCTCGAACTCGTCGACGACCCGGGCGGCGCGGCCTTCTACGGGCCGAAGATCTCGGTGCAGGCGAAAGACGCCATCGGCCGCACCTGGCAGCTCTCCACCATCCAGCTCGACCTCAACCAGCCCAAGCGGTTCGGCCTCGAATACCAGGCGGCCGACGGCTCGCGGCAGACGCCGGTCATGATCCACCGGGCGCTGTTCGGCTCCGTCGAGCGGTTCCTCGGCGTGCTCACCGAGCACTACGCGGGCGCCTTCCCGCCCTGGCTCGCGCCGGTGCAGGTGGTCGGCATCCCCATCGCCGAGGCGCACGCCCCCTATCTGCAGGACGTGGCCAAGCGGCTGCGGGAGGGCGGCATCCGCGTCGAGGTCGACATGGCCGACGACCGCATGCAGAAGAAGATCCGCAACGCGCAGAAGGCCAAGGTGCCGTTCATGCTGCTGGCCGGTGACGACGACATCGCCAACGGCGCCGTGTCGTTCCGCTACCGGAGCGGGGAGCAGAAGAACGGCGTGCCGATCGAGGACGCCATCGCCGAGATCGTCAGCGCCGTCGAGCACCGCGTGCAGGTCTGATCCCGCCCGCGAGCCCGTAGGCGCGGATCGCGGGAGCCCGGCCGATCGTCTCGGCCGGGCCTCCCGCGCGGGCCGGTTGTCCCGGGGGCGGGCTCGTCCGTGCTGCGGGGCTGGGGCGTCTGCGGTTGGGGGGCGAGGGCCCGGTCGGTGGGGATGGCGGGTCGGCAGGGACTAAGCGGGGCTCAGGGGTTCAGCGGGGCTCAGGGGCTCAGGGGTTCAGCGGGGATCGGGGGTTCAGCGGGGATACAGCCGGAAGGTGACCGCCGGGCGGCCGCCGAAGCGCTTGGCCTCGTCCCGGGCGAAGCCCTCGATCAGGCCCCTGGCGTACGCCTCCGGGTCCTCGTCGGTCAGCGCCTCGATGTAGGCCCGGTGCTCCATGAGCGAGCGCACGCCCCGCTCCAGGCCGTCGGTGACGTCCACCGCGTGGGTGGGGGAGTCGACCCCGGCGACGGCGACCCAGCGCACGCCGTTCCAGGGCTCGGCGTCGGTGTCAGGGAAGATCCACCGGTTCCCGGCGTCGCCGACGGCGTCCAGCACCGCCCTGCCCACGGCTCGGTGGTCGGGGGTGTTCCAGTGCGTGCCCGCCCAGGTGTCGTCGAAGTTCAACGTGACGACGAGTTCGGGGCGGTGCCTGCGGATGGCGGCGGCCAGATCCTCGCGTAGCGCGGTGCCGTACTCGATCACTCCGTCGGGGTGGCCGAGGAACTCCACGTTCGTCACGCCGACCACGGCGGCGCTGGCCCGCTCCTCCTGCTCGCGCACCGGCCCGGACCGGTCGGGTGCCAGCGTGTCGATGCCCGCCTCGCCGCTGGTGACGATCACGTAGGAGACCTCACGCCCGGCGTCGGTCCAGGTGGCCACCGCCGCCGCGCAGCCGTACTCGAGGTCGTCGGGGTGGGCCACGATGGCCAGGGCGCGCTGCCAGTCCTCCGGCATGGGCTCAAGCTGGTCTGTCATGGCTGTCATCCTGGCAGGCGCGGCCAGGAGAAGCAGGGGGCGTCGCACGGACGGCCCGAGCACCGCTGCCGCGGGCGTGGCGGCGGCGGGAGACGTTCGAGGGGCGCTCGGCCCTGCGCGCCTGGCTCTACCGGATCGCCACCAACGCCTGCCTCGCCCTCCTCCGCGGCGTGACCTGTTTCGGGCACAACCCTCTCAGGCGCACTCGGCCAGTGGAACGCGGGCGGCCTGTCGGACCTGACGCGTACCGTAGTGGGTCGGACACGGAGCCAGGAGGGCGGCGAGGGTGGCGCGACGCTGCCGGTAGCGGCCGGAGGGTGCGGGTGTGCCCGGCGAGGCAGGTGACTGTGCCGGTGTCGATGACGGGCCGCACACCCCGTTCTCACTCGATCAAGGTTTTGCCTGGTCGGCGTAGCGGCGCAGGCGGCGGGCGGCCGTCTCCAGGTCCGCGGCGGCCGCCGCGCAGGCGCCGACGTGATACTCCACCGACGCCCGCAGCCAGGTCGGCGCCGAGCCACCCTCCCCTAGGGCCGCCTCGACGGCGCGCAGGCGTTCGGCGCAGGCGGCGAGCGCGCAGGCGTCCGCGTGCAGGATTTCGGCGTGGAGACTGATCGCCGTGATGTCGGCTGACATGGCTCCCTCTCAGGCGAGCGGCACGGGGACGGCGTTGTCCCGGCGGGTCTGGCGGGTGACGGCCGACAGGCAGAGCAGCGGGCGGGCACCGTCGAGCCCCAATTCCCGGAGCCGATCGGCCAGCGGATGGTGCGAGCGCTGCTCGACGGTGAGCCGCATGAGGGGCCTGAAGTGCAGCCGGGCCTGGCCGCGGGTCCGTACGCAGGAGCGCAGCGCGACACCCATCTCGCTCGTGTAGCCGACGAGGTCGGGATCGCGCACGGACAGTCCTGGACCGAGCCGGCCGCGCAGGGTGAGGACCTGGTCGGCGCTGACGTGCACGGACCGGTTGCTGAGCAGGACGTTCAGTGGCGTCAGGACCGTCTGGCCGCCCCACAGCCGCGGGGCGAGGACGTGGACGAGGGGCGAGTCCACTGCGGAGCCGACCAGGAGGCTCCCGGAGCGGCGCCGGTCCGCCGGGCGCAGCAGATCGGGCCAGACGGACAGCGGGTGCGGTTGCGACGGACCGGGCACGACGATGCCGGCCTGCACCTCCCGGTAGGCGCCGACGCTGGTGTGCCGGTTCCAGGCGGCGTGCACGGCGACCAGGGCCCGGCCTCTCACCCGCACGGCGGAGCCGAGCCCCGTCCCCTCCAGCAGCCGGACGGCCGCCTCGGGGTCGGCGGCGAAGTACGCCGTGAGCGCGTTGCCGTGGTGGCATCTGATCGGCAGTTCGACCGCTCCGTCGGGACCGTCGACCGGGTGGGTCGGCACGGTCAGGAAGGGGAACCCCTCCGGGCCGGGTGGACGGTCGGACAGCCGGTACGCCTGGGAGCGCACGACCGGTCCACGGAAGGCCGCGAGCCGCTCGTCGATGTGATCGCGGGCCTCGGGCAGATCGTCGGACAGGTTGGCCACGTAGTGCTCGATGCTGTGGCACAGCGGAAACAGGTGGGTGGGGTCGGTGTAGTCGACCACGTACCAGTCGGGATGCAGCTCGAAGACGGTGCCCGTGCCCTGCCCGTCGAGGGTGGGGATGATGTCGTGCTGGTTCGTGATGCTGGCCACCCAGGTGCGTGGGTCGGCGGTCCGCTTGAAGTCGACGGGCGAGCCCACGGCGACGACGTGGGTGAGCGTGTAGCGAGCGCAGAACGCCGGATCCTGCGCCAGGTTCATGATCGCCGCACCGCCCGCGCTGTGCCCGACCAGCGCCACCTCGGCACCCTGCGGCAGCCCGTAGTCGGCGACGGCCTTGACCAGCGCGCGGCTGTAGGGACTGCTGGCCAGGACGGCGCTGCTGAACGCGCCGAGCAGGTCCTGAGGGGAGTCGAGGTCGGGGCGTCCCGCACGCATGCCCGGCGCCTGGACGACGTGACGGATCACCCCGTCGGGCCCCTGGAGGCTCTGGATGAGGATCCGCCCGCCGGTGCCGATCGCGGCGATGTTGCCCAGGAAGCCGAGCAGCGATCCCCGCCTGCTCAGCCGCTCCGATTCGGCCACGGTCAGCTCGATCCGGCGCGCGGCCCCCTCGCCGGAGTCGAGCGCGGCGATGGCCCTGTTGCTCATGCCGGTGATCGGGTCGGCGGTGGCGTAGCCCTTGCCCGTCGCGATGAGCCAGGCGGTGGCGTCGTTGAGCGGGTTCTCGTCCAGCAGCGCGCGCAGCGCGAGCACCTCGCCGAGGACCGGGGCGAGCTGGCTGAGCGCGTGCACCGCGCCGCGGTCCTTGAGCAGGGCGCGCAGGGCGCGGACGGCCTCCAGATCGCGGTCCGCCGCGGCCGCGGCGATGAGCCGGGCGAGCATCGGGTCCGTGGTCAGCTCCGGATGGCCGATCGCGACGGCGGCCACGCGCAGCCGCAGCGAGGTGGCCAGCACGCGGACGGCCAGGCTCTCGGCCCCCATCATGGTCCCGGCCTTGGCGGCCAGCGTGGCCAGCCGGCCGCCGGTGAACGCGTGCCCAAGTCCCCGGGCGTTCGTGGTGGCCCGCAGCAGTGCGCGGTAGGCGGGGCCGGCCGCCGAGAGGCCGTGTGGCAGGGCGCGCAGCAGCGCGCCGTCGGTGAGCGCGGCCGTGGCGTGAGCCGCCGCGTCGTGAATGGTGACCGCGATGTCGACCAGCTCGCGGGCCGCGGCGCGCAGCGGCTCGGGGTCCTGATCGCCCGCCCCGCTCACGGCCCTTCCCGCCAGGACATGGTGACCAGGCGCGGCCCCGGATCCTCCGGTGTGTTGCGGCGCACGATGTCCGACAGCGAGCGCGTGGCCGCGATGATCCGTACGCCCTGCGGGGAGAAGGTGGCGGCGTTGAAGACACGCGGAGCCAGCAGCGGGTTGGTCAGCGCCTGGGAGAAGGCGTCAATAGCGATGATCTTGGTCAGCAGCGGGGGCAGGATGGCGCGGGGGGAACCGGGTTCCTCGGCGAAGAGCCCGACGTACAGGTCGAGGTCGTCCACGCTCCGGTAGAGCCCGCGCAGCGCGTCGGTGACCCGCCGATCGCCGGAGATCTGCTCGAAGTCGCGCACGCGCGGGAAGCGGCAGTGCTCGCGATAGCTGTTGTACGGCGCCAGCCCCAGCACCCGCGAGTCGGCGATGCTGCGCACGTCGATCGGCAGCAGGAGGTGATCGGTGTTGAACAACCCGATGCGGCCGGCCCGCTGGCGGGAGGCGTCCTCGAAGACCCGCCCGAGGCCGGGGCCGGGGATCAGTGAGCCGTTCATCAGGGTCTGCACCAGCGGCAGGTCGCGCCCGCCCACCGACAGCAGCGACGGGATCAGGCTGTGCCAGCGGTAGACGAGGTTGAACTCCACGGAGGCCCAGTTCTCCCGCTGCCAGGGCGCGTGGGCCAGCATCGCCGACAGCCGCGGGTCCAGGGTGAAGCGGAAGTGGTAAGGGGTGATGTGGTTGATGTACTCCTCGGCCACCAGCTTGATCAGCAGTACGATGAGGATGTTTCTGGCCGTCTGGAACAGCCGCTCGTCGTCCCAGCCCGGGTAGTGCCGGGCCAGCAGCCGGGCCACCCTGTTGTGCTCGCGCAGGAACAACACGGTCAGCATGGTGAAGCCGATCTGGCCGTTGCCCCGGTCGCTGCCGGTGGCGAACAGCGTGTCGCGCTGCGTGTCGGTCAGCTCGTCGAAGCGGATGACCCGCAGCGCGGCGAACTCCGGCTTGATCTTGCCGCGCTCGCACAGATGGGGCGGGAACTCGCCGTCGTTGATGATCTGGCTCTTGAGCAGCCCGCCGTCGAAACTGCGCAGCGCGGCGGTCGCCGCCTCGTTGAGGCCGTACACCTGGTTCAGGTCGATGTGGTGGTTGGAGGTGTTCTTGCGCGGGTCGCGCGGCACGTTGACGTCGCCGCGCAGGAAGCCGTCGGTGAACCACTGGGCGAAGTACGCGAACAGCACTGTCGAACGCGGGCACGGGATCATGCTCTCGGCCCGGGTGAACAGCCCGGCGGCACTCTCAGGGCTGGGACGCCTGTCGTCGGCGACCTCGATCGGCGGCAGGTGCCTGCCACTGTAGGTGCGGTCGGTCAGCGAGGCCCACGAGGTGTAGCCGGCCATGGTGCTCAACGGCTCAGGGCGTGGCGGCATCTCGCGGACCGCCTGATCGATCAGCGAGGCGTTGACCCGGCGCCGCAGCGGCCGGCTGGCCTGCAGGAGCCTCCAGAACGGCCGGCCACGGGTCAGGGCCAGGAACTTGAGCCGGTTGGACAGGCCGTCCGTGGCGACGGTACGGGCACTCGATCGTCTCGCGGCCATCGCTCAGCCCTCCCGTTCGCCGGTGCCGAGCTCGAGCGCGAACCTGCCGGGGAAGATTCCGAGGCGGTATTCGATCTCGCCCTCGGGTGGCGGGAGCAGGCGCACGCCGGGGCGCAGCAGCAGGCGGCGTACGGCCTCTCCGATCACCGGCCCGGCCACGTGCATGCCGAGACAGGCGTGATGACCCGAGCCGAAGAACAGCCGATGGTGGCGCGGCCGGTTGGGCCTGAACTCCTCGGGCTCGGGCACCACGTCCGCGTCGAACATGGCCGAGGCAGGCGCCGTGAGTACGAACGTGCCTGCGGGAATGAGCGCGGCGCGCGGGGTGCCGGCGGCAAGGACGTGGTCCTGCTCGCAGATCCGGGGGATCAGCTTGAAGAACGGGTTGAACCGCAACGCCTCCCAGACGTACTGCTCGAAGCGCTCGGTGTCGCCGGCCACCTCCAGCGCCTGCGCGAGCACGTGCGGGCGCAGGAGGAGCTGCTCGACCGCCCCGGCCATGGCCCCCGGCGCGCTCTCCACGAAGCCCAGCGCGAGCCCGGCCATGTTGACCAGGATCCGGTCGTCGGTCATGCCGACACCGTCGGGCAGGCGGGAGCCGACGAGCCGGCCGAAGACGTCGTCGGGCAGCTCGTCCCGCGCCCGCAGCGCGGCCAGCCGCCCACGCAGGTACGCGACCAGCTCCGTGCCCGCCTCGACGGACGCGGCCTGGATCTGCGGATCGGCGAGGTAGTTGGCGAAGCCGTCGGCGACGATGGCCTGCGTCCAGCGCGACAGGGTCTGCTGATCAGGGCCGGGGATGCCGAAGTAGCCGGCGCACACACCGAGGGCGACAGGGCGGAACAGCTCGTCGATCGCGTCGATGCGCCCATGGGGCTCGGCCACGTCGAGCAGGTCGTCGGCCAGGCGCCCGGTCAGCTCGCGTACGCGGCCGGCGTCGCCCGGCTCGAGCATGACCCGCATCAGGCCCTTCTCCCGCCAGTTCATCGGGGTCGCATCCCTGCCCAGCATGAAGGGGGCGCCCAGCGCGGCGTCGAGGCGCGGGCCGAAGGCGCGGACCGAGAAGACCTCCTCGTGGGAGAGCACTTCCAGCACGTCGGCGAAGCGGGTCACGACCGTGAACGCGGGAGTGACGAAGATCGGACGGTGCTCGCGCAGCTCGGCGAACAGGCTCCGCCAGTCTTCGCGCATCCACTGCCTGATCAGGCCGAGCGCCGCTATCGGGTCGCGGGCGAGCGCCTCGTCGTACCTCTGCAGCAAACCACCCGTGGTCGCCTGATCGACAGAACCCATGCCGCAGCCCTTCCCAACCCAATGATGATCACCTGTGCACACACAATCTATGAAGGCTACGGACCGCCTTCTCATGGCTACGGAGCGCAGTTTTATGACTCCTTAAAGTAATTGAATCGTCACCGTCAGGTCATTGTCCGAGTGCAGGGGCCCCGCCGTTCAATGGAAAAGGACTGATCATTCCGTACCGCTCACGGGGGGGAAGCGTGACGTCACGCAGCCGGCGGCAGAGCGAGGGCACGGCGGAGACGGTGGCGATCGGCACTGGCCGTCGTAGCGCCTACCTGGTCGTCCTGGTCATCCTGCCCGTTCTGGCGCTGGCGCTCGCCGTGCCGGCCGCCTGGGGATGGGGCATCGGGCTCCGCGACCTGGTCATCGCGGTCGTGATGTACCTGGTGAGCATCTTCGGCATCGCCATCGGCTACCACCGGCTCTTCACCCATCGCGCCTTCAAGGGCAACCGGGCACTGCGGATCTGCCTCATGCTCGCCGGCGGCATGGCCGTCGAGGGACCGGTCACACTGTGGGCGGCCGAGCATCGAAGACACCACAAGTACGCCGACCGCGAGGGCGACCCCCACTCACCGTGGCGCTACGGCGACAGCGGCCTGGCGCTGCTGCGCGGCATGCTGCACGCCCACATCGGCTGGTTCTACACCGCCCGCCGGCGCTCCAGCCGCAAGCACTGGGTGCCGGACCTGCTGGCGGACCCGGACGTGCGGCGCTTCGACGCCGCCTATCCCGCCGTCGTGGCGCTGTCGTTCGGGCTGCCCGCCGTCGTCGGCGGGCTGTGGTCGATGTCCTGGACGGGCGCGTGGAGCGCGCTGCTGTGGGGCGGCCTGGTCCGCTACGCCGTGGTGCACCACGTCACCTGGTCGGTGAACTCGATCGCCCACACCTTCGGCGACCGCCCGTTCCGCACCCGTGACCGCTCGTCCAACGTGTGGTGGGTGGCGATGCTGACGCTCGGCGAAGGCTGGCACAACTGGCACCACGTCGAGCCGACCTGCGCCCGGCACGGGGTGCTGCGGGGCCAGCTCGATCCCAGCGCACGGCTGATCCGGTGGTTCGAGCGGGCGGGCTGGGCCCACGACGTCCGCTGGCCCAGCCCCGGCCGCCTGAGCGCCCATCACACCGGCCCGGTGCCCTGACGCCTCTGACCGGACCCGGGCGGTGTTAATCCGGTTGTCCGGCAGGCAGGCGGTTGGCCATGATCGAGGGGATGAACGTCCCGTACCGGCAGATCCGTGCCGACTTCACCGACCAAGCGATCACCGTCTACCAGGCATACGAGCCGGCCATCGCGGCCCCCGCCGTCGCCTCGCAACGCTTCGTCCCGCCCTTCAAACGGGAACGGATGACCTGGATCAAACCATCCTTCCTGTGGATGATGTACCGCTGCGGCTGGGCCACGAAGCCCGGCCAGACCAGGGTCCTGGCCGTCGCCATCACGCGGGAGGGGTTCGAATGGGCGCTGGGGCACTCCTGCCTCAGCCACCCCGACTCCGGCACGGACCAGGCGACGTGGAAGAAGCGCCTGCGTGACAGCCCGGTCCGCGTCCAGTGGGATCCTGAACGTGACCCGCACCACAACGCCCTGCCCCACCGTTCCGTCCAGGTGGGCCTGTCCGGCGACGCCGTCACGCGCTACGTCGATCAATGGGTCGTGAGGATCACTGACCTGACCGATCGGGTCCATGACATCCGACAGGCACTACGCGAGAGGAAGGACGTCACCGACCTGCTTCCCGTGGAGCGCCCTTATCCCCTGCCCATGGAGCTCGCCCAGGCCATCGGTGCGAACGTCACGCCTGATCTCGGCTGAGCAGAGCACGGCGAGTGGCGATGGCCGGGAAGCGTTCGGTCCTGACCGGGGCCGCAGGCGGGACTGTCGCCCGATCGCCTGGCTCACCTCGCGGTCAGTGCCCCTGGACGTCGAACACGGTCTTGGAGAAGTCGCGAGCGGCCAGGTCGTCGATGTGAATGCCCCAGATCATGTGGGCGCCGTCGCCCCAGATCATGCCGGCCTCCATGTCTTCGTCGAGCTGCAGGAGGAGGACCCAGTCGCGGGCCTGTGAATAGAGTGCCTTCTTGTCGCTCCAGTCGGCACCCGCGTGGTATGCCGCAGTCACCTCGAAGGGGCTCTGCAGAACCACGGCATGCCCGCCCACCTGATGGCGCGAGCCGTGACGGGTACGCTCCCAATCGCCGACGGCGACCATGAATTCGTCCCCCTGGGACTCATGCCTCCACACCTGCTCATAGAGCGCGGTGATGCCGCCGAATGCCTCCACCAAGTGTGGTTGATCACCCTCCGGCCAGGTGAGCACCGTACGCGCAGTCAGCGGCACCTCGGGAAAGGCCGCCCCGCGGGTCGCCGGAACGGTCGCCACCCCGTCGGGTACGTAGATCACCGCGTTGCCGTCGCCCTCGTCCTCGACGAAGAACAGCAGCGTGCCGACGCCGGGCAGCGACATGTCCACCTCGTAACCGGCCAGGCGCGCGCAGTCGAGGGCTACGGCCAGCGACAACGGCCGCATACCCGGGCTGACCGGCCAGGCGACGCCCTCCGGCAGACTGGCACTGCCGCCCAGGTGTCCCACCACCGGATCGCCGTCCTTAGCGTGCGACAGCTGGATCCCCGGACGCAACAAGGCGATCAGACGATCAGCAGCAGCCGACGGCAAGTGCGCCCGGACCATATCGGTGAAGTCTGTCATGGCGCAGATCCTGGCAGAGCACACTGACGCTCCTTGGACGATCAATGCTCAGGCTGTGTCCCCGCGCCCGCGTCAGCAGGCTTGACCGGATTTCTCGTCCGCGACCGATTCCTTTTCCTGCGCATCGAAGTCATACCGGCGTACGACACTTCCGAACGCTTCGGCGGCAAAGGACTCGATCATGACCGAGCACATCGACCCTCAACTCAAGGCCCTGGACCGGCTCGTCGGCACCTGGAACGTCACGGGCGGCGCCGAGGGCACCGTGACCTACCGGTGGATGGAGGGCGGCTACTTCCTGATCCAGGACGTGGACCTCAGGCAGGACGGCATGACCATCAAGGGTACCGAGATCATCGGCAGGGAGCGCGCGTTCGGCGCCCAGGAGCCGGGCGAGGACCTGCGCTCCTGGTACTTCGACAGCCACGGCAGCACGTTCACCTACGTGTACGAGGTCGACGGCGACACGCTGACGATCTGGGGCGAGGAGAAGGGCTCACCGGCCTACTACCGGGGCACCTTCGACGCCGAAGGCACGAAGGTGAACGGCGCCTGGGTCTACCCCGGAGGCGGCGGCTACGACTCCGACATGACCCGCGTGAGCTGACCACCCTGCCCGCCGGGAGACCAGCGCGCCCGGCCCGACGCGGGATGCGGCCGGGCCGGGGCCGGGGTCAGGAGGGTTCTTCGGCTTCGGCGGGGGCCGGGCGGCGGCCCTCGCCGGGGAGGCGGACGTCGTCCACGGTCACGTTGACCTCCGTGACGCTCATCCCCAGCATGCGGCTGACGATCTTGGACACGTTCGCCTTGACCTCGGAGGCGACGTCCATGACGACATGGCCGTACTCGACCACGATGGTCAGGCTCACCGCCACCTGGCGGTCCTGGATCTGCGCGCTGACGCCCTGGTTGGCGCGCCGTGAGCCGATGCCGATGCGGTCGCGTACGGACTCGAGGGCGCGCACCAGGTCGCCGCCCATGTCGGCGACTCCGGGCACCTCCAGCGCGGCCAGCGCGGCGACCTTCTCGACCACCTCGTCGGCGACCTTGATCCGGCCCTTCACGTCCGCTTCCGTGGTCGGGGCCTCGACGTACGACGGAGCGGACGGGGGCACGGCCTCCGGGGAGTCGGCGTTCGCGGAGTCCCCGGGCGGGGCGGGCTGTTGCTGCTCGGCCAACGCTTCACTCATGGCGGCCCTCCTGTAGGCGGTGCTCAGGATTGTGCCGGAAGAGCACCCCGTTTGTCCGGGGTCCTATGCTGCTAGTTATGCACGATCAGGCAGGGGCCGGGTCCCCCGACAACTTCCAGCGTCTGTGGACCCCGCATCGGATGGCCTACATCAAGGGTGAGAACAAGCCGACCGGCACCGGCCCCGGCGACGGCTGCCCGTTCGACGCCATCCCGAAGATGAGCGACGAGGACGGCCTGATCGTGAAGCGGGGGCAGTCGGTGTACGCCGTGCTCAACCTCTACCCCTACAACTCGGGCCACCTGATGGTGGTGCCCTATCGGCACGTGTCCGACTACGACGAGCTGGATGCGGCCGAGGTGGCGGAGCTGGGCGAGTTCACCCAGAAGGCGCTGCGGGCGCTGCGCAAGGCCAGCGGCGCGCAGGGCTTCAACGTGGGCATGAACCTGGGCCACGTCGGGGGCGCGGGCATCGCCGCCCACCTGCACCAGCACGTGGTGCCGAGGTGGGGCGGCGACACCAACTTCATGCCGGTCGTGGCCCAGACCAAGGTGCTGCCGCAGCTACTTCGTGACACCCGCCAACTGCTCGCCGACGCCTGGGACTGACCCGCCCGGACGGACCAGCGCGCTGATGCCGGCCGCCAGCAGCAGCGGCACCGCCAGCGCCAGGGCCATCGACAGCACGGCGGCGCCGGAGTCGTTGACCAGCATCCCGACCACACCGCTGACCATCGTGCCGATGAGCCCGGCCCGCAGCGCGGGGGAGTGCTCGAACGCCGCCGGCACCACGCCGGCCGACGCCTGCTCGGGCCGGACGATCGCGTAGACGAGGAAGGCCACGGCCACGATCACGATCGGCATCAGGTTGGGGCTGAGCAGGGTGGACAGCATGGCCTGCAGCTTGCGCCAGATGACGTCGAGCGCCTCCCCGGTCAGCACCTGCCCGACGAACCGGCCCAGGTGCGACTGCTCGTCGGGCGGCCGCAGGTAGTTGACCCAGGCGAAGCCCATCACGATCACGCCCCCGGCCACACAGAACGCGGCCAGCTTCACCAGCGAGACCCGTCGGCCCGACAGAATCAGCGCGGTCACCGCGATGCCGGGCACGAACGCGATCACGCCGCCGAAGTCGCTGCCCATCCCGGAGCCGCCCAGCACCATCGCGAACGCCCCCAGCACCACGATCGCGCTCAGCCCCACCTTGCCCGGCCACCGGTGCGCGATCACCGTGGTGGCCAGCAGCGTGCCGGTCGCCAGCAGCGCGAACGGGATGTTGCCCAGCCCGTAGTAGCGGGCCCCCTGCTCGGCGCTGTAGCCCATGAAACTGTTGAGCTGGAGCGTGGTGCCGGTGAGCAGGTCACCGGCGAGCGTGAGCGCGGTGACGCCGGCGACCACGGCCAGCGGGCCGAGCGGATCGCGCCGCCACGGCCCGGCCAGCGCCAGCACGGTGATCGCGGCCCACCAGGCCAGCATGCCGCCGAACAGCTCCAGGTGGCTGGACCAGGGCAGCAGGTTGACCAGGAACGAGGTGACCGGCAGGGCGGCCAGGGCCACGGCGGAGGCGCGTACCCAGGGCAGGCTCTTGCGGCGGCGCAGCAGCAGGAAGGCCAGGACGTAGAACAGGACCTGGAGCACCGCCAGGGCGGTGAAGTAGACGCCCTTCGCCGAGCGCATGGTCTGGGCGGTGGCGTCGGCGCGCTGGAGCCGTTCGAACGTGGCCCCGGCGTCGCCCACCTGCAGCGGCCCGCCGACGACCGTGGCCGGGACGGGCACGCCCAGCTTGCCCAGCACGGTGGAGGTCAGGTCGGGCAGGATCGAGATGTCCGCGCGCTTGGTGGAGGCCGCGCCGAGCAGCCGCCCCTCCGCCCCCGGCTCGCGCAGCGCGGCCACCCGCAGGTGGGGCACCGAGCCGTGGTCGGACAGCCCCGCCAGCAGCACGGTGGTGCCGGCCGGGAGGGCCGACAGCACCGCGCCCGCCTTCGCGTCGGCCTGCCGCAGCGCCTCGCGGCGCTGGGCCGGGGTGAGCTTGTCGGGCACCTTGGGCAGCCGGTCCTGCTCGCCCGCCAGGTAGGGCAGGACGAGGTCGTCGACGTCCACGGCGATCATCCGGCACTTCTCCAGGTCGGCAGGGGTGACCTGGAGCGGGGAGGCGCGGTAGTGGCCGACCGCGCCCTGCCGGTCGGCCAGCCCCAGCGCGGCGCCCGGGCCGATCGCCGTAGAGCACTGGCCGGCCGCCTTGAGCGACTCGCCGAGCGTGCCCGCGTTGCGCTGCCCGGCCACGTCGGTGAGGTAGCCGTAGTCGGGGATGACCGCGCCCTCGCCCCTGGGCTCGGGCGCCGGGGGCGCGCCGCAGCCGTAGCCGACGGCCGAGCGGGTGCCCGCCGACACGGTCAGCCACCCGTCGTAGGGGCAGGTCACGTTGCCGACCGTACGGACCGACAGCGAGCCGATCGCGCTGCCCTTGGCGAACTCCCACAGATGGGGCGTGTCCGACGGGGTCAGGTCGTTCCAGTGCAGGCCGGACACGCCGATGAGCGCCACCCGCTGCGCGGCCTGCTCCGCGGCGGCCGGGGAACGTTGATCGGCCGGCCGCTCCGCCCGGGCGGGCCCGGCGAACAGACCTTGACCGACAAGCACGTGACCGACCAGGACGGCCAGCACGACCAGCGCGCGCCTCACGCCGACGACCTCCCGCGTTCGCTGACTTCGCGTGACGCGGCAGGCTGTAGTCGGGCCCTGACACGCCATCAGACCCGACTACCCTCTCACGGGCCGGGCGCGCGCAAGGCCGTCTTGGACCGGGGCCGGGCGGACGGCGCGCGTCGGCGCCGGTCACACAGGGCGTACGCCGCCGTCCCGCACAGGAAGATCTTCCCGACCAGCACGTGCCGAGGCCCGGACGAGCGCGAGGCCCGGATGTGCGTCAGGCCCGGATGTGCGTCAGAGCCGGATGTGCGTCAGGGCCTGGACATGCGCGAGGGCCGGCCCCGGGTAGGGACCGGCCCCCGCCTCCTACGGACGTCAGACCGTGGACTGAGGACGTCAGACGGCGTCGACCTTCACCTTGACCGCCTTGCTCTCGTTGTGCAGCCGGTCGAGCGCGGTGATCAGATAGGTCCCCTCCGCCTTCGTCGTGTAGGAAGGCTCGCTCACCACCGCCACCAGGTTCCTGGCGTCGGTGGTGTGACAGTCTTTGCCGGACTTCGGCAGTTGGTAGACCGCGTAGGCCCGTGCGTTCGCCGACGGCGTCCACGACAGGCGGGTGCCGGCCGCCTTGGCGCCGGCGGGCGCGGCCGGGGCCTGGCCTCCGCGGTCCTTCATGAGCGGCAGCAGCGCCGGGCGGCTGTAGTGGCTCTTCGCCAGCCGGTCCATCGCGCCGAGCGGGTTGGACAGGAGCTGCTTGGCGCTGAAGTAGACGGCGCCCTCGACCACCTTGCCGTCGCGGCTCGCGGCCACCTGGGCGGACAGCTCTCCGGGACGGGTCCAGGCCTTGTCGTCCTTGGTGCCGACCCGGTAGAGGCCGTGGCCGATGTAGAGCTGCACGTCGCTGCCCTCGACCTCGTCGGCCCACCAGCGCACCAGCGTGCTGTAGTCGGCGAGGTCGTGCCCGCGCGGCCAGTAGAGCTGCGGCAGCACGTAGTCGACGGTGCCGGACTTGATCCAGGCGCGCGAGTCGGCGTAGATCGAGTCGTACGCGGACATGCCCGAGGTGGCCGAGCCGCTCGGGTCGTTGGACTTGTTGCGCCAGATGCCGAACGGGCTGATGCCGAACTTGACGTGCTTCTTCGTCCGGTGGACGGCCTGGTCGACCTCGGCCACGAGCGTGTTGACGTTGCTCCGCCGCCACTCGGCCAGCTTCTTGCCCTTGCCGTGCTTGCGGAAGGCCGCGGCGTCGTCGAACTTCTCCCCGGCCACCGGATAAGGGTAGAAGTAGTCGTCGAAGTGCACGCCGTCGATGTCGTAGCGGCTCACCACGTCGGTGATGACCTTGGTCACGTGGTCGCGCACGGCCGGCAGGCCGGGATTGTAGTAGAGGCGGCCGCCGTATTCGACCGTCCAGTCGGGGTGCCGGCGCGCGGGGTGATCGGCGGGCAGCTTGGCGGTGTCGTCGCCGTAGGAGGCGCGGTAGGGGTTGAACCAGGCGTGGAACTCCATGCCGCGCTTGTGCGCCTCGCTGATGAGGAAGGGCAGCGGGTCCCAGCCGGGGTCCTTGCCCGCCGTGCCGGTGAGGTATTGCGACCAGGGCTCGAGCGAGGACTTGTAGAACGCGTCGGAGGCGGGCCGCACCTGCACGAAGACCGCGTTGAAATTGCGCTTGGCGGCGCTGTCGAGGATCTTGACGTAGTCGGCCTTCTGGCGCGCCGGGCTCTGGCCGGTCTTGGTGGGCCAGTCGATGTTCGTCGTCGTGGCGATCCACACCCCGCGCAGCTCACGCTTGGGGTAACGGGCGTCGGCCTTGCAGGCCGCCGAGGGTGCGGCGAGGGCCGACTTCTTCCCGCTCGCTGCAGTGCTCTGCCCGGCGTCGGGGCCGAAGGCGTAGGCGGCGGTGGTGGTCACCACCGCGAGAGCGGCAACGGCTAGGAGTGGGCGTCCGGTTCGCATAGTGCCCCCAGTGTGGCAGCCGCCGGGGCATGCTCGGTACGAAAAAACGAAATCGAGTCGTGATGCTCTTGTGACAAAAGTAAAGGGCTGGGCCGGGAGGGACATTTCCCTCCCGGCTTCTGCGGCCTGATGTGTCTGCCTGTCTACCCGGACCTGTTCACTCCGTGGCGCTCACTCCGTGGCGGTCATCTTGCTCGCGAGGTTCGGCGGCAGTGGCTCGTAGCGCAGGAACGCGCGGTGGAACGTCCCCGTCCCGTGCGACATGGACCTCAGGTCGATGGCGTAGCGCGTGATCTCCAGTGCGGGCACCTCCGCCTTGACCAGCGTGCGGCCCGTGCCCACCGGCTCCGTGCCGAGCACCCGGCCGCGCCGCGACGACAGGTCGGACATCACCGAGCCCACGTAGTCGTCGGCCACCAGCACCGACAGCTCGTCCACGGGCTCCAGCAGCAGCGTCGGCACCTTAGACGCCGCCTCCTTGAGCGCGAGCTGTCCCGCGATCTGGAAGGCCATGTCGGAGGAGTCGACGGAGTGGGCCTTGCCGTCGTACAGGGTGACGCGCACGTCCACCATCGGGTAGCCGGCCACCACGCCGCGCTCCATCTGCGCGCGCACGCCCTTCTCCACCGACGGGATGAACTGTCGCGGCACCACGCCGCCCACGATCTTGTCGACGAACTCGAAGCCTCCGCCGGACGGGAGCGGCTCGACCTCGAGGTGGCAGATCGCGTACTGGCCGTGGCCGCCGGTCTGCTTGACGTTGCGGCCCATCGCCTGGCACCTGCCGCCGAACGTCTCGCGCAGCGGCACCCGCAGGTCGACCCGCTCGACCTCCACGCCGTGGCGCTTGGCCAGGCGGTCGAGCAGCACGTCGGTGTGCGCCTCGCCCATGCACCACAGCACGAGCTGGCGGGTCTCGGCGTTGTTCTCCAGGCGCAGCGTCGGGTCCTCGGCCACCAGGCGGCCGAGTGCCTGCGACAGTTTGTCCTCGTCGGCCTTCGACCTGGCCCTGATCGCCACGGGCAGCAGCGGCTCCGGCATGGTCCAGGACGTCATCAGCAGCGGGTGCTCGACCTCCGACAGTGTGTCGCCGGTCTCGGCCCGCGAGAGCTTGGCCACGGCCACGATGTCGCCCGCGACGCCCTTGGCCGCGCCGCGCTGCTGTTTGCCCAGCGGGCAGGTCAGGGTGCCGATGCGCTCGTCCACGTCGTGGTCCTCGTGCCCGCGGTCGGCCAGGCCGTGCCCGGAGACGTGCACGGTCATGTCGGGGCGCAGGGTGCCGGAGAAGACGCGTACGAGGCTGATGCGGCCCACGTACGGGTCGCTGGTGGTCTTGACGACCTCGGCCACGAGCGGGCCGTCAGGGTTGCAGGTGATGCCGTTGACCGGCTTGCCGGACAGATCGGTGATCTCGGGCATGTGATGTTCCAGGGGCGACGGGAAGCCCTGCGTGATCAGCTCCAGCACCTCGTGCGCGCCCACCCCGAGGCCGCTGCACAGCACCGGGTGGAAACTGCCGCGCGCGACGGCCTTCTCCAGGTCGTCGACCAGGACCTTGGTGTCGATCGGCTCACCCTCGAGGTAGCGCTCCATGAGCGACTCGTCCTCGCTCTCCTGGATGATGCCCTCGATCAGGACGCCGCGGTGCTCATCGATCTGCGCCTCGTACTCGGCGCCTGGGTCCTTCTCCGTACGCTTCCCCGTGGCGTAGTTGTAGAACTTCTGCGTCAGCAGCCCGATCAGCCCGTTCACGTGACCGTTGGTGATCACCGGGAGATAGAGCGGCGCGACGCCGTCGCCGAAGACCTCCTGACAGGTGGCCAGCACCTCGTGGAAGTCGGCCCGCTGATGGTCGATCTTGGTGATGACGACCGCCCGCGGCATGCCGACCCTGGCGCACTCCTCCCAGAGCATCTGTGTGAGACCGTCGACCCCTTCGAACGCCGAGACCACGAACAGCGCGGCGTCCGCGGCGCGCAGGCCGGCGCGCAGGTCGCCCACGAAGTCGGCGTAACCGGGTGCGTCGAGAAGGTTGATCTTGATGCCGTTGTGCACCAGCGGCGCCACGGCGAGGTTGACCGACCGCTGCTGCCGGACCTCGACCTCGTCGAAGTCGCTGACGGTGTTGCCGTCCTCGACCCGTCCCGGGCGCTGGATGGTGCTCGTCGCGGCCAGTAGCTGCTCGACGAGGGTCGTCTTGCCCGCTCCTGAGTGGCCGACCAGCACGACATTGCGTATCGCATCCGCCCTGTCGGCCGCGGGTGCCCTGCCCGCGGCTCCCACGGCGCCGCTCGAATGTCTTTCCGCCACATCGCCTCCCGCGTCGTCGGTACGTCTGCCAACGCCGCGCCCGCGCGGAGGGTGCTGGAAACCGCATGGACGCGGTGTGTTCACCAAATACCCATGTGGCGGATATCACAAGGGGGGCACGGCAAAGAAAGTTGTCAGCCCCGTCGTGGCCTAGGATCGGAGCGCGATGCTCAAACTCCTGCGCCCGGCCATGACCCGGATACTCACCCCGCTGGGCAGGGCTCTCGTCGGCCGCGGGATCGGCCCGAACGCCGTCACGGCGGTCGGCACCCTCGGCACCGTCGTGTCGGCCCTGTTCTTCTTCCCCTTGGGGCAGCTCACCCTGGGCGCCCTCGTGATCACCGTCTTCGTGCTGTTCGACCTGCTCGACGGCGTGGTGGCCCGGCTCGGCGGGCAGGGGGGCACGACCTGGGGGGCCTTTCTCGACTCGACGCTCGACCGGGTCGCCGACGCCGCCATCTTCGCCGGCTTGATCCTCTACTTCATCTCCTTGGGCGACACCGTGACGGCCTCGGTGACGCTGGTGTGCCTGATCGCCGGGGCCCTGGTGTCCTATGCCAAGGCCAGGGCCGAGGGGCTCGGGCTCACGGCCGACGTCGGGGTGGCCGAGCGGCCGGAGCGGCTGGTGGTGGCACTGGTGGCCGCGTGCCTGGCGGGGCTCGGCGTTCCGTACGTTCTGCCTGTGGGCATGTGGCTGCTCGCGCTGGCCAGCGTGATCACCGTGGGGCAGCGCGTGGTGGCCGTCTACCAGCAGACGAGGGAGAGATGAGCGAGAAGGCGTCTTTCACCGACCGTGTCGTGGCCGCCGGGTTCGCGGCGGGGTGGCGGCTCGTGCCGCTGCTGCCGCGGCGACCCACGGCCGCCGTCTTCCGGTTCCTGGCCGACCGGGTCTGGCGCGGGCGCGGCAGGTCCGTGCTGCGGCTGGAGTCCAACCTGGCCAGGGTGAGCGGCCTCGACGCGGGCAGCAGGGAGCTGGGCGAGCTGACGCGGGCCGGGATGCGCTCCTACTTCCGCTACTTCCACGAGATCTTCCGCCTGCCGTCGATGGACCGCGCCGAGATCGTCCGCCGCACCCACGTCATCGGCGCCGAGCACGTCCACGACACCGTGGCGGCCGGGCGCGGGGTGGTACTGGCCCTGCCCCACATGGGCAACTGGGACCAGGCGGGGGCGTGGCTGGTGGGCGTGGGCCACCCGTTCGCGACCGTGGCCGAGCGGCTCAGACCCGAGTCGCTGTTCCGCCGCTACGTCGCCTTCCGCGAAAGCCTCGGCATGGAGGTGCTGCCGCTGACCGGCGGCGACGGCCACAACTTCGGCACCCTGGCCACCCGCCTGCGCAAGGGCGGCGTGGTCTGCCTGCCGGCCGAGCGCGACCTGACCAAGAACGGCGTGGAGGTGCGCTTCTTCGGCGCGGCCACCAAGATGCCCGCGGGGCCGCCGCTGCTGGCGGTGCAGACGGGGGCGGCGCTGCTGCCCGCCATCGTCTACTTCGAGGGCGACGACTGGGGCATCCACATCCACGGGGAGCTGCCGGTGCCCGCGGAGGGCACCCGGCAGGAGAAGGTCTCCGCGCTGGCGCAGGGCCTGGCCGACGTGTTCGAGAAGGGCATCTCCGAGCATCCGGAAGACTGGCACATGATGCAGCGCCTCTGGCTCGACGACCTGGAGCCCCGATGAGGGTCGGCATCGTCTGCCCCTACTCGTGGGACATGCCCGGCGGGGTCAAGCAGCACATCGACGACCTGGCCCAGGCGCTCATGGCGCACGGCCACATCGTGTCGGTGATCGCGCCGGCCGCCGACGACGACGAGCTGCCGCCCTACGTGACGGGCGCGGGCCGGGCGGTGCCGGTGCCGTACAACGGGTCGGTGGCCAGGATGTCGTTCGGATTCCTGTCGGCCGCGCGGGTGCGGCGCTGGGTGCGCACGGGCGAGTTCGACGTGCTGCACATCCACGAGCCGCTGATCCCGAGCCTGGGCGTGCTGGCCTGCTGGGCGGCCAAGGGGCCGATCGTGGCCACGTTCCACGCCTCGTTCTCGCGCTCGCGGGCGATCGCGATCGCCGAGCCGCTGCTGCGCAGCGCGCTGGAGAAGCTCAGCGGCCGCATCGCGGTCTCCGACGCGGCCCGCAAGAGCCTGGTCGAGCAGTTCGGCGGCGACACGGTGCTCATCCCCAACGGCGTCACCGTGGCCCGCTACACCGAGGCCGAGCCGCTCGACGGCTGGGGGCCCGACGGCGCCACGATCGGCTTCCTGGGCCGCATGGACGAAGAGCGCAAGGGCCTGCCGATCCTGCTCGACGCCTTCCGCACGCTGGCGGCCGAGCGGCCCGAGGTGAAGCTGCTGATCGCCGGGCCCGGCGACGAGAAAGACGTCTACGAGCGGGTGCCCAGGGAGTTCCGCGACCGGGTGACGGTGCTGGGCATGGTGAGCGAGGTCGACAAGATCCGCGCCTACCACTCGGTCGACGTGTTCTGCGCGCCCAACACGCGCGGCGAGAGCTTCGGCATCGTGCTGGCCGAGGCGATGGCGTCCGGGGCCACGGTGCTGGCCAGCGACATCCCGGCCTTCCGCAAGGTGCTGGGCGAGGGGCAGGCGGGCGCGCTGTTCGCCAACGGCGACCCGGCCTCGCTGGCGCGCGAGGCGGGCGTGCTGCTCGACGCGCCGGAGCGGCGGGCCAAGCTGGCCGCGGAGGCGCTGGTGGCGGTCAGGAAGTACGACTGGTCCACGGTGGCGCGCGACGTCGTACGCGTCTACGAGACCGTCACCATGAGCGGTGTGGGGCGGGTGGAGGAAGACCTGTGACGTCCACCATGATCGTACTGATCGTGGGCATCGTCGTGGTGCTCATGGCGGTCTACATCTCCTGGCGGGCCGGTCGTCTCGACCGCCTGCACATCCGGCTGGAGCTGGCCCAGGAGTCGCTCGACGCGGCGCTGATGCGGCGCCGGGCGGTGGTGCTGGAGCTGGCCGGCTCGCGCCTGCTCGACCCGGCCACGTCGCTGGTGCTGGCCGCGGCGGCCCACGAGGCCAGGACGGCGGGGCCGGAGGAGCGCGAGCACGCGGAGAGCGACCTGTCGCGGGCGCTGCGGGCGGTGGTCGACCAGGAGCGCTTCAGGGAGAAGCTGTCGGAGGCGCCCGGCGGCCCCGACCTGCTGGAAGAGCTCGACGCGGCGGTGGCCAAGGTCGTCTACTCGCGCCGGTTCTACAACAACGCCGTCGGCGTCACGCGTACGGCGCAGCGCCGCTGGCTGGCCAGAACCCTGCGCCTGGCGGGCTACACCGAATACCCGCAATTCTTCGAGATTGATGACAATCCGCCCGCGACCATGGCAACTGAATGACCTGATTTGGGGAAGCCAGTAAGCTTCATCCCGTTTTCGGGCTGAGGCAAGGAGAGTTACACGTGCGGCTTACCCGGATGATCACGCTCTGGCTGGCGGGAGCGGCCGTGGTGCTGCCCGTAACGGCCTGTTCCTCCGACGACCCGGCGGCCGGGCAGGCGCCGCAGGCCGCCACCGCCGCGGCGGTGCCCAGCGAGGAGCCGGAGGAGGTCAACGCCCACCCGTTCACCGGCAAGCCGTACGACAAGCTCAAGCCGGTGCTCGCGGTGAAGATCGAGAACACCGCGGCGGGCAAGCCGCAGCTCGGGCTCAAGAGCGCCGACATCGTCTACGTGGAGCAGGTCGAGGCCGGACTGACCCGGCTCATGGCCATCTTCTCCTCCAAGCTGCCGGCCAAGGTGGGCCCGGTGCGCAGCGCCCGCATCTCCGACCTGCACATCGCGCCGCAGTTCGGCAAGCCGGCCTTCTCCTACTCGGGCGCGCAGACCAAGATGCTGCCGTTCATCGCCGAGGCGTCCCTGTTCGACGTCGGCGACACGCGCACCCCCGGCGCGTACTTCCGTCAGCCGGGCCGCGTCGCCCCCTACAACCTGTTCGCCAACACCAAGGAACTGCTGGCCGGGGCCCCCAAGGCGAGCAAGGCCAAGGACGTCGGCTTCACCTTCGGCGACGCGCCGGCCGAGGGCGGGACCGAGCGGAAGTCGTTCACGGTCAGGTGGCCCGCCGCGCGCTTCACCTTCACCTGGTCGGAGGCGAAGAAGCAGTGGATGATCGCGCAGGACGGCAAGAAGGACATGGCCGCCGAGGGCGGCCAGCTCAGCGCGCCGACGATCGTGGTCCAGTACACCAAGACCGAGCGCTCGGAGTTCCACGACGTGAACGACAGCTACACGCCGCTGGTGCACACCACGGGCAAGGGCTCGGCGGTCGTGCTGCGCGACGGTAAAGCTTTCAACGCCAAGTGGGAGCGGAAGTCGGAGGAGAGCGGCACGACGTTCACCACCGCGAGCGGCGAGCCGATGAACTTCGCGCCCGGCCAGGTCTGGGTGGCCCTCGCCAGCCGCAAGCCCGTCATCCCCTAGCGCCCTCCCGCCGGAAGGAGGGCCCCCTCATGAGCCTCGTGGGGCCGCGCTCTGGCCATCCTGTATGGGTGAGGCCATAGATCCTGACATGTTGGTATGTCGGGGGAGGGGTGGCGCAGGACCTACGATGGGCTTGATAAACGTGTACAGAATCGCCGTAGAGCCCGTGAGGATGACCGTGTCCAGCAGCACGCCAGAAAGCACCCCCGTCACCGGAACCGCCCGCGTCAAGCGCGGCATGGCCGAGATGCTCAAGGGCGGCGTCATCATGGACGTCGTCACCCCCGAGCAGGCCAAGATCGCTGAAGACGCCGGCGCGGTGGCCGTCATGGCCCTCGAGCGCGTGCCCGCCGACATCCGCGCGCAGGGCGGCGTGTCCAGGATGAGCGACCCCGACATGATCGACGGCATCATCGGCGCCGTGTCGATCCCCGTCATGGCCAAGGCCCGCATCGGCCACTTCGTCGAGGCCAAGGTGCTGCAGGCGCTGGGCGTCGACTACGTGGACGAGTCGGAGGTGCTCACCCCGGCCGACTACGCCAACCACATCGACAAGTGGCAGTTCACCGTGCCGTTCGTGTGCGGGGCGACCAACCTGGGCGAGGCCCTGCGCCGCATCACCGAGGGCGCGGCCATGATCCGCTCGAAGGGCGAGGCCGGCACGGGCGACGTCTCCAACGCCGTCACCCACATGCGGACGATCCGCGGCGAGATCAAGCGGCTCGCCTCGCTGCCGGACGACGAGCTCTACGTCGCCGCCAAGGAGCTGCAGGCCCCCTACGAGCTGGTCGCCGAGGTGGCCAAGTCCGGCAAGCTGCCGGTGGTGCTGTTCACCGCGGGCGGCATCGCCACCCCCGCCGACGCGGCGATGATGATGCAGCTCGGCGCCGAGGGCGTGTTCGTGGGCTCGGGCATCTTCAAGTCGGGCGACCCGGCCAAGCGCGCCGCGGCCATCGTCAAGGCCACCACGTTCTACGACGACCCCGACGTCATCGCCAAGGTTTCGCGCGGTCTGGGCGAGGCCATGGTCGGCATCAACGTCGACGAGATTCCGCAGCCGCACCGCCTGGCCGAGCGCGGCTGGTAGTTCCGGCGCGTCGTTGCAGGTCACAGGCTTGGACCCGTGAGACGATCACATCCGGCAGGCCGGAGACGGCCTGGCGGGGGCGCCAGAATGTGACGGTGAAAATTGCCGGAGAAGGCGGCATCCGCGAAGGATGTCGCCTTTTTCGTGTTGTCTGTTGTTCACCAAGTGGTCATCATGCTGAGACAGGCTACGGGGCGTCCCTCACCCTTGATCACCACAGGAGCCCCAGGTGTCCAAGCTGAACCGCAGGCATTTCCTCGTCACAGGGTTAGCGGCAGGCGCCGCCGCGGCCATCCCCGCCAGCGCCGCGCACGCCGAGCCCGACCCGGCCGCCGAGACCGCCCAGAGCCTGGCGTCTCGCGGGCTGCGTACCGACCCGTTCACCCTCGGTGTCGCCAGCGGCGACCCCGACCACGAGGGCTTCGTGCTGTGGACCAGGCTCGCCCAGCAGCCGATGGCCGAGGACGGGCTCGGCGGCATGCCGCAGCGGACCTTCCCCGTGCTGTGGCAGGTGTACTCCGACGAGCGCGCCCGCCGGGTCGTGCGCAGCGGCGTCACCGTCGCCGCCCCGGAGTGGGGGCACAGCGTCCACGTCGAGGTGGAGGGGCTCAGCTCCGACCGTGAGTACTGGTACCGCTTCCGCGTGGGCCCGTACGTCTCGCCGCTCGGCCGCGCCCGCACCGCCCCGCACCCCCTGTCGTACGGCGGCGGCCTGGCCATGGCCTTCGTCTCGTGCGCCCAGTACGAGCACGGCTACTTCACCAGCTACCGGCGCCTCGCCGAGGAGCACCCGGACATCATCCTGCACCTGGGCGACTACCAGTACGAGTACACCAAGAACACCTACACCATCCCCGGCGGCAACATCCGCCACCACGAGGGCCCCGAGACCGAGACGCTCGCGAACTACCGCCAGCGCCACGCCCAGTACAAGGTCGACCCCGACCTTCAGGCCGCGCACGCCGCCGCGCCCTGGCTGGTGGTCTGGGACGACCACGAGCTGGACAACAACTGGGCCGACGAGGTGCCGGAGAAGCCCGAAGTGCCCCAGCCGAACTTCCTGACCAGGCGTGAGGCCGCCTTCCGCGCCTACTACGAGAACATGCCGCTGCGCCGCACCTCGATCCCGCGCGGCATCGACATGCAGCTCTACCGGCGCGTCCGCTGGGGGCGCATGGCCACCTTCCACATGCTCGACACCCGCCAGTACCGCGACGACCAGGGCTGCGGCGACGGCTACCGCGACTGCCCCGCCGCGGTGGACCCGGCCCGCTCGATCACCGGCGCGGCGCAGGAGGAGTGGCTGCTGAACGGCTTCCACAACTCGCGCGCCCAGTGGGACATCCTGGGCCAGCAGGTCTTCTTCGCCCAGCGCGACAACAACGCCGGGCCCGCCAAGATCACCTCTCAGGACGGCTGGGACGGCTACGTCGCCTCCCGCCGCCGCATCACCGAGGGCTGGATCGACGCGGAGGTGCGCAACCCGGTGGTGCTGACCGGTGACGTGCACGCGCACTGGGCCAGCGACCTCAAGCTCGACTACGACGACCCGACCGGGCCCACGGTGGGGTCGGAGCTGGTGGCGACCTCGATCTCGACCGGCGGCGACGGGGCCGACTCCGACCCGGCCCGGCACCCGTTCCTGACGATCAACCCGCACCTGAAGTTCTACAACAACCAGCGCGGGTACGTGGTGACCAAGATCGAGCGCGAGCAGATGTCGGCCGACTTCAAGGTCGTGCCGCGGGTGCAGACGCCCGGGGCCGAGGTCTACACCCGGGCCACGTTCGTCATCGAGGACCGGGTGCCGGGGGTGCAGCAGACGTACCTGCGGCCGCTCGACCCGACGCTCCGCACCGCTCAGGAGATGACGGTGGAGGAGACGGTCCGCCTGGAGACCGAACGCCCGTAACGCCGCCGACGGGCACGGGACCTCACCCTTCGCCCGTCGCCGTTCCTGCCCGCCCGTTGCGCCGGCCCTCCGCGGCCGGTCCTCGGGCGGGCCTCTTTGCCTGCGGACGGGCCGTGGACGCGCCCCACATGGAAGACGGCGCGTGGTTCTGGTGTTGAATTAGCGGAACCCGTACCCGGACGGAAGGATCGGCTGTGCCCGCGATCGGTGTTCTCGCCCTCCAAGGAGACGTGCGCGAGCATGTGCGCATGCTTCGGGAGGCGGGCGCGACGGCCACCGCCGTACGCCGCTCCGCCGAGCTGGACGCGGTCGACGCACTGGTCGTCCCCGGCGGCGAGTCGACCACGATGTGGAAGCTCGCCGAGACCTTCGACCTGCTCGAACCTCTGCGCATGCGGATCAAGGAGGGCATGCCCGCCTACGGCTCCTGCGCCGGCATGATCATGCTCGCCGACCGCATCGAGGACGGCGTCGCCGGCCAGCAGACCATCGGCGGCATCGACATGGTGGTCAGGCGCAACGCGTTCGGCCGCCAGGTCCACTCCTTCGAGTCCGACCTCGACTTCGCGGGCGAACGGGTCCACGCGATCTTCATCCGCGCGCCCTGGGTCGAATCGGTCGGCGCGGACGTCGAAGTGCTGGGCAGGTGCGAGCCTGGGGATAGGATCGTCGCGGTCCGTCAAGGGCCGTTGCTCGCGACGTCGTTCCACCCCGAGCTCACCGGGGACGTGCGCGTGCACCGTTACTTCGTAGACATGGTGAGGGAGCTCTAGGTAATGTCCGGCCACTCCAAATGGGCGACGACGAAGCACAAGAAGGCCGCGCTCGACGCCAAGCGCGGCAAGCTGTTCGCGAAGCTCATCAAGAACATCGAGGTGGCGGCCCGGACCGGTGGCCCTGACCCGGACGCCAACCCCACCCTCTTCGACGCCATCTTCAAGGCGAAGAAGAACTCCGTGCCCAACGACAACATCGAGCGGGCGCGCAAGCGCGGCGGCGGCCTGGAGGCGGGCGGCGCCGACTGGCAGACGATCATGTACGAGGGCTACGCGCCCGGCGGCGTCGCGGTGCTCATCGAGTGCCTCACCGACAACCGCAACCGCGCGGCCTCCGAGGTCCGCGTCGCGCTCACCCGCAACGGCGGCTCGCTGGCCGACCCCGGCTCCGTCTCCTACATGTTCAACCGCAAGGGCGTCGTGATCGTGCCCAAGAACGGGCTCGACGAGGACACCGTGCTCATGGCCGTGCTCGACGCGGGCGCCGAGGAGGTCAACGACCTGGGCGACTCGTTCGAGGTCGTCTCCGAGGCCGGTGACCTGGTGCCGGTGCGCAAGGCGCTCCAGGAGTCCGGCATCGACTACGACTCGGCCGAGTCCAGCTTCCTGCCGACGATGAGCGTGCCGCTCGACGAGGACGGGGCCAAGAAGGTCTTCCGCCTCATCGAGGCGCTGGAGGACAGCGACGACGTGCAGAACGTCTTCGCCAACTTCGACGTCTCCGACGACGTGCTGGCCGCCCTCGACTGACCCGGCTCCGCTGCCGGGCCCCCGACGTCCGCGAGCCGGCCGGTCCCGCGTCCGCCACCTCGGTGTTCCACCGCGTCTGGCGTCCTGTTGGCCCCGCGTTCACCGGGGCGGTGCTCGCGGGCGCGGCGTTCACCGGACGGGCGTTCTGGCGGACGGTCGCGGTGGCCTGGCGTTCACCGGCACGGTTCGTCCGGGTGTGATGGATCACGGACCGGCTGGTGGCGATGCGTGCACGAGGGGGCCGGGGCAGCGTAGGGTCGGGCGTCGTGACTTCCCCCATCCCTCCACAGCCCTACTCGCGAGCGCTCGGCTTCCTGCTGGCCGTCCCGGCGTTACTCGGCGCCCTCATCACCCTGGTGCTGCCGACCGGGCAGACGATCTGGCTCAGCTTCCAGAGCGGCGGCATCCTGCGTGACAGCGCCTACGCGGGGACGGCCAACTACGCCCATCTGCTGGGCGAGGCCGAGTTCTGGCGTGCGCTGGGGTTCACGTTCTCGATGATCGTGTTCCCGCTGCTGGTGGCCGTGGTGGTGGGACCGCTGCTGGCCCTCGCCCTCGACCGGGCGGGCACCTGGACGCGGCGGGCCGGGCGCGTCGTGCTCTCGCTGGCCGTCGTCACCTTCTCGCCGGTGGCGGTCGCGGGGGCCTGGATGCGCGGGCTGACGGAGGACGCCACGGGCCTGGCCACCCTGGCCGACGGCCTGCGTGAGCCCGCCACGGCCCCGGGCGCGCTCCGGCTGATCGTCGCCGCCGCCACGTTCGGGCTGGTCTGCGCGCTGGCGGTGATCGCGTTCCTGCCCGCGCTGCGCGGCGGCACCCCCGTGCCCGCGATGCTCGTCGTCGGCGTCCTCGTCGTGCTCGCGATGGTCGCCGTCGGCCTCCAGTCGTTCTCCATCGGCCTGGCGCTCACTCGGGGCGGCCCTGAGCGCGTCACAGAGACGCTCGCGGGCCTCCAGTACGACAAGGCCTTCAGAACGGCCGAATTCGGCCTTGGTGCGTCCATCGCGGTCCTTACGGGGGTGATCCTCGGCGTGCTGGGCATTATCGCCACGATCGTCGCCGTGGCCGCGCGCCTGAGCATCACCGTGAACCGCCGCGCCGCGTCGGACCCGGCACCGCAGGGCCCGTACGATCCGGCGTCCGGCATCCCGGGCGGCGAGCCGACCCCGGGCAGTGCGGTGCCCCTGCCGCCCCCGGCGGCTCCCGGCGCCGTTCCCGGGCCGGTCAGCCCGTACCTCCCGGGGCCCGTGAGCGGCGACGGCGGGCAGGCCCCGGCCCGAACGGCGGCGAACCCCGTGGCCGTGGCGGTCGGCGTCGTCGCGCTCGTGGTCGTCGTGGTGGCCGCGTTCGTGCTCACCTGGCCCTGGATGGACGGCGTCCTCGCCTCGCCCTCCACCGAGGCCGGCAGCCTGCGCGCGTTCGTCAATACCTGGGTGCCCGCGATCGTCGGGGCGTTCGTCTCGGTGGGTGTGGCGTACCTGGCCGCGCTCGGCATCGGCGGACTGCGCCCGCTCGGCAGGGCCAGCGAGTGGCTGCTCCTCCTCTTCGCCCCGTGGTTGTTCGTCGGCACCGGCCCCCTCGGCGTCGCCAACTGGCAGAACATCCGCAACCTCGGCCTCATCGACACCCTTCCCGCGCTCATTCCGCCGCTGCTGGTGAGCGTCCCGGCCCTGTTCGTGCTCACGCTGCTGTGCAAGGGCCTGGCCGAGCGCACCGACAAGGACTTCTTCGCGGGGGTGTTCCTGCCCTCGCTCCCCATGGCGGGCATCCTCGTCGGCGCCGTCACGCTCGTGAACGCCCACGACCTCGGCTGGCCGCTGCTGGTGGCGCAGAACGCCGAGCTGTTCACCACCCCGGTCGCGCAGTTGGCCCTGCTCAGCGGCTACAGCGGCGTCGCCCCCGACGTCGCCGCAGGGACGCCGCTGCTCGTCGTCGCGGTCGCGCTGGCCGCCCTGGTCGCCGCCCAGCTCCTCTATCTCGACAGGCTCGCGGTCGCGACGAACGGCGCCGCAAATCGCTCGCCCGAACGTACTCCGGTTGCGTAGGGTTGCCTGTTCGTGGATATACGCGACCTCACTCCCGACGATCTCGACGACGTCTTTGACCTGCGCAAGCGCTCCTTCGGCCCGATCGCGCCCGCCGACGGGGAGAGGTGGCGGCGCGTCGTACTCCCCGACCTGAGCGAGGGCCGCTACCTCGGGGTGCTCGACGGCGGCCGGCTGGTGGCGGCGGCCCGGCTGCGCCCGTTCACGCAGTGGTGGCACGGGCGTCCGCAGCCGATGTCGGGCGTCGCGGCCGTCACCGTCAGCCCGGAAGACCGCGGTCGCGGTGTCGGCGGCCGTCTCATGCGCGCCGTGGTCGAGCGGGGGAAGGCGCTCGGCGACGCGGTGTCCGTGCTGTTCCCGGCCACCACCGCCATCTACCGCGGCGTCGGCTACGAGCACGCCGGTGCCCGGCACACCGTCCGCCTGCCCGCCGAGTCGCTGCGCGGGATCCGGCCGTCCGGGCAGGTCAAGCTGCGCAGGATGGGGCCGGACGACGCCGCGGAGCTGGTCTCGGTGCTGCACCGCGTGCACGGCGCCGCCCGTTCGAGCGGTCCCGTCTCCTGGGACGAGCGCACCTGGAGCGGGTGGCTGGCCAACGAGGACGACTTCCTCTACCTCGCGGACGACGGCTACGCCATCTACCGATGGCAGGGCGACGGCACGATGGAGGTCGAGAGCCTGCTCGCCGCCTCCACGCAGACGTTGCGCGCGCTGTGGTCCCTGGTGGGCAGCGCGTCCACGATCGCCCGTGAGGTGGTGGCCCCGGTGGCGCCCGACGACCCCGTGCTGTGGCTGCTCCACGAGCGGACGGCCGAGCGGGTCCACCAGGAGCGGTGGATGTTCAGGGTGCTGGACGTGGCCGCGGCCGTCGAGCGCAGGGGCTTTCCCGCGCACGTCTCCTGCGAGGCCGTGGTCACCGTGGACGACCCGATCGGGGGCGGGGGGACGTACCGGCTGGAGGTCTCCGGCGGCTCAGGCACGGCCACACCGGTCTCCGGGCCCCTCGGTGTCACGCTCTCAGTGAACGGCTTGTCCGCCCTGTACGCCGGGATTCCGGTGCAGACGCTGCGGCTCAGCGGGCTCATGTCCGGAGATGACCGATACGACCAGGCACTTGAGGCTGCCTTCGCCGCCAAGCCGTACATGCTCGACAGCTTCTGACGGGCGTTTCCCGATGCGCGCCCCGCTCAGCAGGGGTAAAGTCTCGTGCCGAACAGATGTTCGGCGACGGGGCCGGGAGGGCATGCGGGTGCGGGTGTTGGGCGTCGATCCGGGGCTGACCCGGTGCGGCCTGGGCGCCGTCGAAGGGCGCCCGGGAGCGCCGCTGTCGCTGGTGGCCGTCGGGGTGGTGCGGACCGGGGCCGACGACGAGCTGGGGTCCAGGCTCGTCCGCATCGAGGCGGGCATCGAGGAGTGGCTCGACGACGTACGCCCCGAGGCGGTGGCCGTCGAACGGGTCTTCAGCCAGCACAACGTCCGCACGGTGATGGGCACCGCGCAGGCGGCGGGTATCGCGATGCTCTGCGCGGCCCGGCGTGGGCTCCCGGTGGCGCTGCACACGCCGTCCGAGGTCAAGGCGGCCATCACCGGCAGCGGCAGGGCCGACAAGAAGCAGGTCGGCGCCATGGTCACCCGCCTGCTGCGGCTGGCGGAGATGCCCAGGCCCGCCGACGCCGCCGACGCGCTCGCCCTGGCCATCTGCCACGTCTGGCGCGGCGGCGCCCAGCACCGCCTGGCCGAAGCCCTGGCCAAGGCCACTCCGAAAGGCCCGCGCCGGTGAGCCCTGGCCGGAGGTTCACGTGGTGTCGGTGGTCGCCGGGGCCCGGAGTGCGCTATGACAGATAGCCGCATCGCCGGCGAGCCCAAGGCACAGCCGGGGCAGACGCGTGCGGGAAGCAGAGCCGTGGCGGAGGTGCCAGTGACCAGGGGGACGGGTGTGATCGCGCCGATGGGGCCGGTGACCGGCGGCACGGCCGCGATCGGGTCAGGGGGAGCGGTGGCAGGAGGGCTGACGTGATCGCGTCGGTGGCGGGCAGGGTGACCGCGATAGCGCCCGACGGAGCCGTGATCGAGGTCGGCGGCGTCGGCATTCTGACCCACTGCACTCCGGGCACCCTCGCGACCCTGCGCATGGGAGAAGACGCGCGCCTGGCGACGTCGCTGGTCGTGCGTGAGGAGTCGCTCACTCTTTACGGCTTCGCCACCGACGACGAGCGGGCCGTGTTCGAGCTGCTTCAGACGGCCAGCGGCGTCGGGCCCAAGCTGGCCCTGGCCATGCTCGCCGTGCACCCGCCCAACGCGCTGCGGGTGGCCGTCGCCAGTGCCGACCTCAAGGCGCTGACGAAGGTGCCGGGCATCGGCCAGAAGGGCGCGCAGCGGATCGTCCTGGAGCTGAAAGACCGGCTCGGCACGCCGGAAGAGGCCGTCAACGCCGCGCTCAACGGGGAGCGGCGGGTGGCGCTGTGGCGGGATCAGGTGCACTCGGGGCTGGTGGGGCTGGGCTACTCCGGCAAGGACGCCGACGAGGCCGTCGCCACCGTGGAGCCCGAGGCCGAGGCCGAGCTGGCCGCCGGACGCCAGCCCCAGGTCGCCGCCCTTCTCAAGGCCGCCCTGCGCTCCCTGAGCGTCCGATGACCCCTCCCCTCCGCCGCGCCCGCACGGTCCCGCGCGATCCGCGAAGAGCCGAAACCACAGGCGAACGGCCGCGAGCCGGGACCGGCACCCTCGCCGGAGAGCCCGTGAGCCGGGTCTGCGCCGGCAAGATCTCAGTCGGCAAGGTCTCGGTCAGCGAGGTCTCAGTCAGCAGGGGCGCTGTCGGCAAGGGCACTGTCAGCGGGGGCGCTGAGGGCAGGGGCGCTGTCAGCGGGGGCGCTGTAGGCAAGGCCGCTGTCGGCAAGGGCGCTGTGGGCATGGGCTCGGTCAGCCGGGGCGTCGGCAAGAGGAGGCATGGGCGTGGGGTATGAGCGGGAGGAGATCCTGTCGCCCTCCGCCGGAGGCGACGAGCTCCAGATCGAGGCCGCGCTCCGGCCCAAGCGCCTGAGCGAGTTCATCGGCCAGGGGCGCGTGCGCGAGCAGCTCTCCCTCGTCCTGGAGAGCGCCCTGCGCAGGCGGCGCCCGCCCGACCACGTGCTCATGAGCGGCTCTCCCGGCCTCGGCAAGACCACGCTGGCCATGATCATCGCAGCCGAGCTGAACGCCCCCCTGAGGATCACCTCCGGCCCCGCCCTGGAGCGCGCCGGAGACCTCGCCGCCATCCTGTCGACGCTGGCGGAGGGCGAGGTGCTGTTCATCGACGAGATCCACCGCATGGCCAGGCCCGCCGAGGAGATGCTCTACCTCGCCATGGAGGACTTCCGGGTCGACATCGTGGTCGGCAAGGGGCCGGGGGCCACCGCCATCCCGCTGGAGATCGCGCCCTTCACGCTGGTCGGCGCCACCACGCGCGCGGGCCTGCTGCCCGCGCCGCTGCGCGACCGCTTCGGCTTCACCGCCCACATGGACTTCTACGAGGTCGCGGAGCTGGAGCAGGTGCTCCACCGCTCGGCCAAGCTGCTCGAGGTCGCGCTGCCCGGCGAGGGCGCGCACGAGATCGCCAGGCGGTCCCGGGGCACGCCGCGCATCGCGAACCGGCTGCTGCGCCGCGTGCGCGACTTCGCCGACGTCCGCGCCGACGGCCTGGTCAACCGGGAGATCGCCTCGGCGGCGCTCAACCTGTACGAGGTCGACGGCGAAGGGCTCGACCGGCTCGACCGGGCCGTGCTGGGCGCGCTGCTGCGGAAGTTCGGCGGCGGCCCGGTCGGTCTCTCCACGCTGGCGGTGGCCGTGGGGGAGGAGCCGGAGACGGTCGAGGTGGTGGCCGAGCCGTTCCTCGTCCGCCAAGGGCTGCTGGCCAGGACCCCGCGCGGCCGGGTCGCCACGGCTGCCGCCTGGACACATCTCGGAATGACTCCGCCACCCGACGCGTTCGGAGCGTCGCTTTTCGACTGATCACAGAACGGTTGCAACCATTTCAAATTGGGAACTTCCCCGCGCGCCGAAACGCTGCCTCGTTGCCGCGTTTCGCAACAAGCGCCTACACTCCGTGGCTTGGCTGGCTGTGTAGGCTGACGGGCTGAGCGGCGCGGCCCGACGCAACGCACGGAATTTCCGGCGCGAGGCCGGTGTCAACTTCTTGTACGACAATGGAAGGTCGCCCCTGATGGACATGGGACAACTCGGAAGCATCCTGCCGCTGATTCTTCTGGTGGTGGTGTTCTACTTCCTGCTGATCCGCCCCCAGCGCAAGCGCCAGCAAGAGGCAGTCAAGATGCAGAACTCCCTGGCGCCCGGCGCCCGGGTGATGACCACGACCGGGCTGTTCGGCACCGTCGTCGCGGTGGACAATGAGGACGTCATCCTCGAGATCGCGCCGGGGGTCGAGACGCGCTGGGTGAAGGCCGCCATCGGCCGCGTTGTCACCCAGTCCGACGCGGCCGGGAGTGACGACGAGCCGTCCGCCCAGGAGACCGGGCTCGGCGAAGAGGGCAAGAAGGAGTCCGAGGCCACCGTGGAGCGCAACGGCGACCAGGACTCCAGCACGAAGCAGTCCTGACTAAGCTCTGCGATACAACCTCTATCTGAAAGAACTGACGACCAGTGGCCCGACCGACCAGCCGCCACAGCCGACCGGGGCGTACGCTCCTGGTGCTGCTGGCGCTCATCCTCGCCCTGGGCGGGACGATGCTCTTGCAGAAGGCGTTCACGCCCAAGCTGGGGCTCGACCTCGCGGGCGGCACGACGGTGACTTTGTCCCCCGTGACCCAGAACAACGCGGCGCCGCCGGAGGAGATCCTCGACCGCGCGGTGAACATCATCCGCGACCGGGTCAACGGCACCGGAATCTCCGACGCGGAGGTCGCCAAGTCCGGCGACAACATCATCATCTCCATCCCGGGCGTCGGCCAGAGCGAGGCCATCAAACTGGTCGCGACCACGGCGGAGCTGCGTTTCCGCCAGGTGCTCGCCATGGAGGCCACGCAGGTCCCGCAGAACCTCCCCACGAACGCGCCGACGCCGAGCGGCTCCGCGAGCCCGTCGGGCAACGCGTCCACCTCGCCGTCCTCGTCGCCGTCCGGCTCGCAGTCGGTCTCCACGCCGAGCGCCTCCCCGACGGGCAAGGCGCTGTCGTCGGCGCTGACCGCCCCGTCCCCGGCGGCGTCGGCGCCCGCCGAGGGCTCCGGCCAGGCGTCCGCCGACCCGTCCGCGCAGCCTTCGGCCAATGAGAGCGGCGGCCAGAACGGCAAGAAGCAGGACGACAAGGCCCAGGACGCGAAGGCGTCGCCCTCGGCCACGCCCTCCGGCCAGGCCGGCACGCCGCCCGCGCAGGACCCCAACGCCGGGATCGACACCTCGGGCATCGACCCGGCGGTGCTGGCGCAGTTCAACAAGCTCGACTGCGCCACCCCGGCCAACCGCGGCCAGGGCGTCCAGGACGACCCGAACAAGCAGTACGCGGCCTGCGAGACCGACGGCAGCTTCAAGTACGTCCTCGACGTCGCCAAGGTCGTCGGCACCGACATCGACACGGCCACGTCGGGCGTGCAGCAGGGCACCACCGAGTGGATCGTCCAGCTCGACTTCAAGAGCAAGGGCGCCGGCGAGTGGAGCAAGCTCACCACCGCCGCCTACAACTCGCCCGAGCCGCGCAACAAGGTCGCGGTCGTGCTCGACGGCGTCGTCATCACCGCCCCCAACATCATCAGCCCGATCCCCGGCGGCCGGGCCGAGATCACCGGCGGCTTCGACCAGATCAGCGCCACCAACCTGGCCGACCAGCTCAAGTACGGCGCGCTGCCGCTGAAGTTCAACCGCAGCTCGGTCGACACGGTCTCGTCCACCCTGGGCCAGGACCAGCTCACGGGCGGCCTGATCGCGGGCCTGATCGGCCTGGCGCTCGTGGTCGTCTACTGTCTGCTCTACTACCGGGGCCTGGGCATCGTGGCGGTGCTGAGCCTCGTGGTGGCCACGATCATCACGTACACGGCGGTGGTCGTGCTCGGCCACAACGCCAACTTCCGCCTCTCGCTGCCCCACATCATCGGCCTGGTGGTCTCGATCGGCATCACCGCCGACTCCTTCATCGTGTACTTCGAACGCATACGTGATGAGATGAAGGAAGGACGGCGGTCGCTTCGCGCGGCCATCGAGGTGGCCTGGGTCCGTGCACGGCGCACGATCCTGATCGCCGACGCCGTCATGTTCATCGCCGCGATCGTGCTCTACTTCCTGGCGGTGGGCGGTGTGGCCGGGTTCGCGTTCGCGATGGGCCTGACCACGCTGATCGACATCGTGGTGGTGTTCCTGTTCACCAAGCCGTTCATCGCCCTGCTGGCGCGGCTGAAGTTCTTCGCCAAGGGGCATCCGCTGTCGGGTCTCGACGCCGAGCGCATGAGCGAGGCGTCCACCGGCCGCCCGAACACTCCGCAGGAGGCCTGAGATGGGACTGGGGCGTCGCCTCTACCGCGGCGAGATCGACGTCGACTTCGTCGGCCAGTGGAAGCTGTGGTACAGCCTGTCGGGCTTCCTGCTGCTCATCTCGATCGCGGGTCTGGTGTTCAACGGCGGGCTCAATCTGGGCGTGGAGTTCAGAGGCGGTACGGTCTTCACGTTCAAGACCGAGCAGGCCACCGTCGAGCAGGTCCGCACGACCGTCATCGACGAGGGCGTGCACCAGGCGATCGTCCAGTCGGCCGGCGAAACCGGCTGGCGGGTGACCACCGAGAGCCTCCCGGAGAACACCAGGGAGCAGGTGCAGTCCGAGATCGCCAAGGACTACAACATCCCGGCGGGGCAGGTCAGCGTCCAGGCCATCGGCCCGTCCTGGGGCGGTGAGGTCTCCCAGAAGGCCTGGATCGGCCTGGGCGTCTTCATGCTGGCGATCATCCTGTACCTGTCGATGGCGTTCGAGCCGAAGATGGCCCTGGCCGCCGTCGTCGCGCTCGTCCACGACCTCGTCATCACGGCCGGCATCTACGCCTGGTCGGGCTTCGAGGTCACGCCCGCGACGATGCTGGGCTTCCTGACCATCCTCGGTTACTCGCTCTACGACGCGGTCGTGGTGTTCGACATGATCAAGGAGGTCACGGCCAAGCTGGGGCACACGTCCAAGCAGACCTACTCGATGGCGGCCAACAACGCGCTCAACCACACGCTGATCCGCTCGCTGAACACCTCGCTGGTCGCGATCCTGCCGGTGGCGGCGATCCTGTTCATCGGCACCACGCTGCTCGGCGCGGGCACGCTGAAGGACCTGTCGCTGGCCCTGTTCGTCGGCATGATCGTCGGCACCTACTCCTCGCTGTGCGTGGCGACGCCGCTGCTGGTGACGCTGAAGGAGCGCGAGCCGAAGTACCAGGCCATCGCCAAGCGGCTGGCCTCCACCGGAGGCGGCGGCGCAGGCGGCAAGAAGGGTTCCAAAAGCACGGCCGTAGCCAAGGGCTAGCCGGAGCTCCTGTACGACGCCCTCGCCCCTCGCCGGGGCGGGGGCGTCGTTCGTGTGCGTCCGGGCGATTGGAGGGCCTCTCAGGGGCCTCTCAGGGCTCTCCGTACGGACTCGCGCCCGGAATGCACCATCATGGAGCCCGGCAGACGGCCGGTGGAGAAACGTGAGGAACGCCATGACAGAGCTGAGCACGATCATCCTTGACCGGATCAGGGACGTGCCCGACTACCCCAAGCCAGGCGTCCTGTTCAAGGACATCACCCCGCTCCTGGCCGACCCGGTCGCGATGACGGCCGTGGTGGACGAGCTGGCCGGGCTGCACCAGGTGGACAAGATCGTGGGGATCGAGGCGCGCGGGTTCATCCTGGCCGCGCCGGTGGCGTACCGGGCGAGGGCCGGGTTCGTGCCCGTGCGCAAGAAGGGGAAACTGCCCGCCGAAACCCTGGAAGAGTCCTACGATCTGGAGTACGGCTCCGCGACCATCGAGGTCCACCGTGACGCCTTCACGCCCGGCGACCGGGTTCTCGTCGTCGACGACGTGCTGGCCACCGGGGGCACCGCGAGGGCGGCCGTGGAGCTGGTGAAGAGGGCCGGAGCCGAGGTGGTCGGCATCGCCGTGCTGATGGAGCTGGCCTTCCTCAAGGGACGTGAGCGTCTGCCGGGAGTGGAGTTGCACTCCCTCGTGATCGTGTGAGCCCGGCCCACGGAGGCCCAGGTTGGCTGCCTGGATACACTGGGGGGATCTGGACTCGAACGTGAGGAGCATTGCGTGAGGAGTCTGTGTGCCCCGTGACGTGGTCGCGCCCGACGTGACCGACGCCGGCAGTGCCGAGGCGCCCGGCGCTCCGGCGGTGCGTCGCAGGCGGTTCGGGGGTGGGGCCATGAATCCGGTGCTGGAGCCGTTGTTCCGGACGGTCCGGGCCACCCACCCCAAGGCCGACCTGCGGCTGATCGAGCGTGCGTACGACGTCGCCGCCTACCACCACCGCGACCAGAAGCGGAAGTCCGGCGACCCATACATCACCCATCCGCTGGCCGTCGCGACCATCCTGGCCGAGCTGGGCACCGACGACGAGACGCTGTGCGCGGCCCTGCTGCACGACACGGTCGAGGACACCGCCTACGGCCTCGACGAGCTGCGCGGCGACTTCGGCGACACGATCGGGTCGCTGGTCGACGGCGTCACCAAGCTCGACAAGGTCAAGTTCGGCGACGCCGCGCAGGCCGAGACCGTGCGCAAGATGGTCGTGGCCATGTCGCGCGACATCCGGGTCCTGATCATCAAGCTGGCCGACCGGCTGCACAACATGCGCACCATGCGTTACCTTCCGGAGCACAAGCGCCACCAGAAGTCCCGCGAGACGCTGGAGATCTTCGCCCCGCTGGCCCACCGCCTGGGCATGAACACGATCAAGTGGGAGCTGGAAGACCTCGCCTTCGCCATGCTCTACCCCAAGCGCTACGACGAGATCGCGCGCATGGTGTCGGAGCGGGCGCCGCGTCGCGACCTGTTCCTGCAGGAGGTCATCGAGAAGGTCTCGGGCGACCTGCGCGAGGCCAAGATCCGCGCGGTGGTCAAGGGCCGGCCGAAGCACTACTACTCGGTCTACCAGAAGATGATCGCCCGCGACGTGGCGTTCGACGACATCTACGACCTCGTGGGCATCCGCGTGCTGGTCGACAGCGTGCGCGACTGCTATGCCGCGCTCGGCACCATCCACGCCAGGTGGAACCCGGTGCCGGGCCGGTTCAAAGACTACATAGCGATGCCCAAGTTCAACATGTACCAGTCGCTGCACACCACGGTGATCGGTCCCGAGGGCAAGCCGGTGGAGCTGCAGATCCGCACCCACGCGATGCACCACCGGGCCGAATACGGCGTGGCCGCGCACTGGAAGTACAAGGAGGAGGTCGGCGCCCCCGGCCCCACGGGCAAGGTCAAGCCGGGCAGCGACATGGCCTGGCTGCGCCAGCTCCTCGACTGGCAGAAGGAGACCGCCGACCCCGGCGAGTTCCTCGAGTCGCTGCGCTTCGACCTGTCGGTCTCCGAGGTCTACGTGTTCACCCCGAAGGGCCAGGTCATCGCCCTGCCCGAGGGGGCCACGCCGGTCGACTTCGCCTACGCGGTGCACACCGAGGTGGGCCATCGATGCATCGGCGCCCGGGTCAACGGGCGGCTGGTGCCCCTGGAGTCGCGGCTCGGCAACGGCGACACGGTGGAGATCTTCACCTCGAAGTCGCCCGACGCCGGGCCGTCGCGCGACTGGCTGAAGTTCGTCAAGTCGGGCCGGGCCCGCAACAAGATCCGTCAGTGGTTCTCCAAGGAGCGCCGCGAGACCGCGATCGAGGCGGGCAAGGAGGCCATCGGGCGGGCCATGCGCAAGCAGGGCCTGCCGCTGCAGCGGCTGATGTCGGGCGAGTCGCTGCTGGCGCTCGCCCGCGACCTGCGCTATCCCGACGTGTCCGCCCTCTACGCGGCCGTGGGAGAGGGGCACATCGCGGCCCAGGCGGTCGTACAGAAGCTGGTGGCCTCCATCGGCGGGGTCGACAGCGCCGAGGAGGACATCGCCGAGACCTCGCTGCCGACCCGGCTGCGCGGCCGTCCGCGCGGCGGTGGCGGCGCGGGCGTGGTGGTGGCCGGCGACGCCGACGTGTGGGTACGCCTGTCGAAGTGCTGCACCCCGGTGCCCGGCGACGAGATCGTCGGGTTCGTCACCCGCGGCCACGGCGTGTCCGTGCACCGCGGCGACTGCACCAACGTCCAGCAGCTCAAGACGCAGCCCGACCGGCTGGTCGAGGTGAGCTGGTCGCCTGGCGACGACAGCGTGTTCCTGGTGGCCATCCAGGTCGAGGCGCTCGACCGGCCGCGGCTGCTGTCCGACGTCACCCGTACGCTGTCCGACCAGCACGTCAACATCCTGAGCGCGTCGGTGACGACGTCGCGCGACCGGGTGGCGATCAGCAAGTTCACCTTCGAGATGGGCGACCCGAAGCACCTGGGCCACGTACTCAGGGCGGTGCGCGGCATCCAGGGCGTCTTCGACGTCTACCGGGTCAGCGGCGCGGGCAACTGACCGGCGCGCCCTACCGGTGCGCCCCGCGGCGCGGTCAGCGGGTGCGCAGGCTGGGGAGGTTGACGACGATCGCTTCCTGCGTGCTGCGGGCGATCACCACGACCGCCTCCCGCGACGGGTCGGGGTTCTCCTCGCGGTGCGGCACGTACGGCGGCACGTAGACGTAGTCGCCGGGCCCCGCGTCGATGCGCACCTCCCTGTCGTCCTCCAGGAACACGAACGACGGCCTGCCGCTGACCACGTAGATCGCCGTCTCGGAGGCCCCGTGGTGGTGGTCGGAGGAGCGGGTGGCGGGGGAGACGTGGGTCTGGCCCATCCACAGCCGCGCCGACCCGGTGGTGGCCCCGCTGATCGCGGACAGGCGCCGCATGCCGGGGCTCTGCGCCGTATCGCCGGAGAGCGCCTCTGAGGCGACGTGACGCAGGGTCTGGTGGAAGGGGTCACCCTGGCTCCGGTAACCCTCCCAGAGGCGCCCTCCGGCCCGTTCGAGCACGCCTGTGGCCACGGCCGTCAGCCTGGCGGGGTCGTCGTGGGCACTCAGCAGCTCGTCGGCGAGCCCCGGATCGTGCGCGCGCAGCTCCCGCAGCAGCCACTTGCCGCTGCCCTGCCACCACCGCCCGGCGCCCAGCGCGGTCTTCGCGGCGGCCTGCACGACCTCCCAGCCGATGAACGCCCGCTCGCCCGCGTCCGTCGCGCCCGCCAGGTCGTCGAGCAGGTCGGACAGCGCGTGGCGGGCCTGCTCGGCCTGGCCTGCCGTCTGCCCGCCTGGACCGGCCGAGACGCGCTCGCCCAGCGCGCTCTGCAGGTCGCTGGCCCGCCCGCCAGTCCTGTCGGTCAGCACGGCGCCCTCCGCGCAGACACGCGCCAGCGTGGGCTGCCGCTCCTCGAAGCCCCGCTCGATGTAGGCGGCCAGGCTGGTCTCGCTGTGCGCGAACAACTCGATCGGCCACCCCTGCCAGCGCAACGTCTCGCGATAGGGGCGGTCGAGGCCGTCGAGCACCACGATGATGTCGAGATCTGAGGTGCTCGTGCGGCGCTCGGTGAGCACACTGCCGCCGACGAAGGCGTACAAAGCTCCCGGGAACGTCTCTTCGACGAAGGCGCGCGCGGCGGCGACGGGGTCCATGCTGGACAGCCTAGATCGCGGGCCCCGTCGCTCGCCGCCCGATTCGGCGACGGCGGCCCGCCAGTCAGAGGTGTTCAGCAGCGGTCCGGCGAGGGGCGCCCGGCCCCGCGCCGGACCCTAGCTGAACTCGGTGAGCGTGCGCTCGGCCTCCGCCAGCCACGAGCGGCGGGCGGTCAGGGCCTCCTCGGCCTCCTTGACGTCCTTGGCCCGCCCGGCGGCCTGCGCCTTGGACAGCCGCTTCTCGAGCTGCTCGATCGAGGTGCGGAGCTGGTCGACCGTGCTCTGGGCGCGGGCCCTGGCCTCGGGGTTGGACCGCTTCCACTCGGCGTCCTCGGCCTTGCGCACGGACTCGTCGACCTTGCGCAGCCCGCCCTCCAGCCGGTCGCGCTGCTCGCGCGGCACCGGGCCGGCGGCCTCCCAGCGCTCCAGGATGTGGCGCAGCGCCGCCCTGGCCGTGCGTACGTCGGTGACCGGCAGGATCTTCTCGGCCTCGGCCAGCAGCTCCTCCTTGGCCACCGCGTTGGCGGCCAGCGAGGCGTCCCGCTCGGCGAAGACCGCGGAACGCGCCTGGAAGAACTGGTCCTGGGCGGCCTTGAACCTGGCCCACAGCTCGTCCTCGGCCTCACGGGAGGCCCGGCCCGCGTTCTTCCACTGCTGCATCAGCTCGCGGTAGTAGGCCGCGGTCGCGCCCCAGTCGGTGGAGCCGGCGATCGCCTCGGCCTCGGCCACGATGCGTTCCTTGGCCGCCCGCACGCCCTCGCGCTGCTCGTCGAGCCCCGCGAAGTACGTCTTGCGCCGCTTGGCGAACGCCGTGCGCGCCGCCGAGAGCCGCTTCCACAGCGCGGCCTCGGTGACCCGGTCGATGCGGTCGGCGGCCTTCCACTCCTCGACGAGCTGGCGCAGCCGTTCGCCGCCCGACTTCCAGTGGGTGGTCTCGTCGGCGATGCGCTCGGCCTCGCCGACGATGCGCTCCTTGACCTCCCTGGCCTCGGCCCGCGCGTGCTCGCGGGCCGCCTTGACCTCCTCACGGCGCTGGGCCACCAGCTCGGTCAGGCTGTCGAGGCGGGCCGTCAGCGCGGCCAGGTCGCCGACGACGTGCGCGTCGGCGACGGCCTCGCGCAGCTTGACGATGCCGGCCTCGGCCTGGGCCGGCGCCAGATCGGTGCCCCTGACGCGCTGCTCGAGGAGCTGCACCTGCCCGGCCAGCTCGTCGTACTTGCGATGGAAGTAGGCCAGTGCCTCTTCGGGTTCACCGGCCTGCCAGGAGCCGACGGCCCGCTCTCCCTCAGCCGTACGCACGTAGACGGTGCCGTCGTCGTCTACCCGGCCCCACGGGTCGGTGCTCACCGTGTCCTCCCGCACTATCCATCAGACCCTTCGGGACTACTTCGTCCCTAGTTTGTATTACGTCAGCTCTTGCCGGCGATTGTCACGTCTTTGATTTCGAGGGTTTGCTTCGGTGCTCCGGTCCCGTCTCCCATGTCGGCGATGACTCCGGCTTTGTTCACCTTGTCCAGGATGTCGAGCCCCTTGGTGATCGTACCCACCGGTGTGTAATCGGGGGTGAGGCCGATGTCCCCGAAAACGAGGAAGAACTGGCTGCCCGTGCTGCCCGGGGCCTGGGTCTTGGCCATGGCCATCACGCCGCGCTTGTACTGGGCGCCGGTGAGGTTCTCCTCGGCCATCACGTAGCCGGGGCCGCCCGAGCCGTCGGTCTGGCTCTTTCCGTCGGCCTTGGCGGTCGGGTCGCCGCACTGGAGCATCGGGAACTGCGCGCTGCCGAGCCGGTGGCACTTGCTGCCGTCGTAGAAGTTCTTCTTCGCCAGGAACTCCAGCGAGTTCGTCGTGCACGGAGCCTTGGCGTTGTTCAACTCGACCACGATGTCGCCCTGGTTCGTCTCGAACGTCATCGTCTTCGTGGCGGGCTCGGTCTTCACCTTCGTCGGCGGCATGCCGACGTCCTCGACCTGGCCGCCGGCCGTGTCCTTGGCGTAGTCGCACGTGCCCGTCGCCGGGTCGTACGGCTTCGGGCCCGTGGCCGCCGTCGCGGCGGCGGTCTCGGCGGGTGTCGCCGAGGGCGACGCGGCGGCCGCCTCGGTGCCCGGGTCGTTGCCCCCTAGGAGCGCGACCGCGGCCACGATGCCGCCGACCACGATCACCACACCGACGGTGGAGCCGATGATCGCCGTGCGCTTGGCCTTCTGCTCGCGCTCGACGCGGCGCTGCCTCTGCCGCTCGAAGTGCTCGCGCGCGAGCTGCTTCTGCCGGTCCTTCCCCGTGGCCACCGCTTTGCCTCCCATAGTCAATCAACTGAGGTGGGCGAATCGTATCGGCCAATGGGTAATGATTCGCAGCCCGGCGACCCGCACCGGTACCCTTCGGTTACATTCCCATTGGCTTTTCGACGAGATCACCTGAGGCAGATGCTCATCGCCGGCTTCCCCGCAGGGGCCTTCCAGACCAACTGTTACGTCGTCGCGCCTGCCGCCGGCGAGGAGTGCGTGATCGTCGATCCGGGCCAGGACGCGACCGACGGCGTCGACGAGCTGCTGCGCGAGCACCGGCTCAAGCCCGTCGCGGTCCTGCTCACCCACGGCCACCTCGACCACGTCTGGTCGGTGGCCCCCGTCTGCGGCGCGCGCGACGTGCCGGCGTGGATCCACCCGGAAGACCGCCACCTGCTGAGCGATCCGGCGGCCGGCTGGTCGGACACCAGCGCCTCGCTGTTCGGCGGGCTGACGCTGAGCGAGCCCGACGACGTGCGCGAGCTGTCCGACGGGGCCGCGCTCCAGCTCGCCGGCCTCGAGCTCGTGGTCGACCACACGCCCGGCCATACCAGGGGGTCGGTGACCTTCCGGCTGCCCGGCGACGAGGTCATGTTCGCGGGCGACCTGCTGTTCGCCGGCTCCATCGGCCGCACCGACCTTCCCGGCGGCGACTACGCGACGATCCTGCGCAGCCTGGCTACCAAGTGTCTGCCGCTGCCTGACGATACGGTCGTCCTGCCGGGCCACGGACCACAGACCACGATCGGCCGCGAGCGCGTGACCAACCCGTACTTGAAAGAAGCCGCGCCGCACGCCGGTCCCACACGAGGGATCTAATGAGCTTCCAAGCACCGAAGGGCACCTTCGACTGGGTGCCGCCCCGCTCAGAGCGGGTTCTCGCCGTACGCGAGGCACTCGCCGCGCCGCTGCGCCGGGCGGGCTACGGCTACATCGAGACGCCTGTGTTCGAGGACACCCAGTTGTTCGCCAGGGGCGTCGGCGAGTCGACCGACATCGTCTCCAAGGAGATGTACACCTTCCCCGACAAGGCGGGCCGCTCACTGACGCTGCGCCCCGAGGGCACGGCCTCGGTCGTGCGCGCGGTGCTCCAGCACAACCTGCACACCGGCCAGCTCCCGGTGAAGCTGTGGTATTCCGGCAGCCAGTTCCGCTACGAACGCGCCCAGAAGGGCCGCTACCGCCACTTCTGGCAGGTGGGGGCCGAGGCGCTGGGCTCCGAGGATCCGGCGCTCGACGCCGAGATGATCGTGCTGGGCGTGCGCGGCTTCGCCTCGCTCGGGCTCAAGGGCGTCCGGCTGCTGCTCAACTCGCTGGGCGACAAGAGCTGCCGGCCCGCCTACCGGGCGGCGCTGCAGGAGTTCCTGCGCGGGCTCGACCTCGACGACGACACCAGGGCGCGCATCGAGATCAACCCGCTGCGGGTGCTCGACGACAAGCGGCCCGAGGTGCAGGCCCAACTCACCGGTGTTCCGCTGGTCGTCGACCACCTGTGCGCGGCGTGCAAGGCGTACCACGAGGAGGTGCGCGGGCTGCTGAGCGCCTGCGGCGTCGCCTTCGAGGACGACCCCCGGCTGGTGCGCGGGCTCGACTACTACACGCGCACGACGTTCGAGTTCGTTCACGACGGGCTCGGCTCCCAGTCGGCCGTCGGCGGCGGTGGCCGTTACGACGGGCTCAGCGAGATGCTCGACGGCCCGCCGCTGCCCAGCGTCGGCTGGGCGCTCGGCGTCGACCGCACCTTCCTCGCCCTGCAGGCCGAGGGCTTGGCCGACGACGAGGCACAGGAGCGCGTCCAGGTGTACGGTGTCCCGCTGGGCGACGACGCCCGCCGCCGCATGTTCCTGCTCGTCGACGAGCTGCGCGGCGCGGGCCTGCGCGCCGACATGGCCTTCGGCGGCAAGGGGCTCAAGGGTGCGATGAAGGGTGCCGATCGTTCCGGCGCGCGCTTCGCGCTGATCCTGGGCGAGCGTGACCTCGCGGCCGCGGCCGTGCAAGTGAAAGACCTGGCCACCGCCGAGCAGGCCGAGGTGCCGCTGGCCCAGGTCGTCGACGTCTTGAAGGGGAAGGTGCAGTGACCGGCGAGCCGGGGCCGCTGCCGCCCCTCTCCTCTCAGCATGAAGGGAAAGTGCAGTGATCCGCACGCATACCGCCGGGTCGCTCCGCGAGGAGCACGCCGGGCAGCAGGTGACGCTCGCAGGATGGGTGGCCCGCCGCCGTGACCACGGCGGCGTCGTCTTCATCGACCTGCGCGACGCCTCCGGCTCGGCGCAGGTGGTCTTCCGCGAGGAGGACCACGCCCACGACCTGCGCGCCGAATACTGCGTGCAGGTCGTCGGCCAGGTCAGGGTGCGCCCCGAGGGCAACGAGAACCCCGACCTGCCGACCGGCGCGATCGAGGTGGTGGCCGAGCGGGTCGAGGTGCTGAGCGAGTCCGCGCCGCTGCCGTTCCCGATCGAGGGCAACGTGGGGGTGTCGGAGGAGGCGCGGCTGAAGTACCGCTACCTCGACATCCGCCGCCAGCAGGTGGCCACCGCGATGCGCACCCGCTCCAAGGCCACCTACCTGGCCAACGAGGTGATGCACGAGCTGGGCTTCGTCTACGTCGAGACGCCCACCCTGACCCGCTCCACGCCCGAGGGCGCGCGCGACTTCCTGGTGCCGGTGCGCCTGCAGCCCGGCAACTGGTACGCGCTGCCGCAGTCGCCGCAGCTCTTCAAGCAGCTCCTGCAGGTGGCCGGGCTGGAGCGCTACTACCAGCTCGCCAAGTGCTACCGCGACGAGGACCTGCGCGCCGACCGGCAGCCGGAGTTCACGCAGATCGACGTCGAGATGTCGTTCGTCGACCAGGAAGACGTCATCGGGGTCGGCGAGCGGCTGATCGGCCGGCTGTGGAAGGACATCGTCGGCTACGACCTGCCGACGCCGCTGCCGCGCATGACGTACGCCGACGCCATGGCCCGCTACGGCTCCGACAAGCCCGACCTGCGCTTCGGCCAGGAGCTGGTCGAGATGACCGAATACTTCTCCGGCACCACCTTCCGCGTCTTCCAGGCCGACTACGTCGGCGCCGTGGTCATGCCGGGCGGTGCCGGGCAGACCCGCAAGGAGCTCGACGGCTGGCAGGAGTGGGCCCGCTCGCGCGGCGCCAAGGGCCTGGCCTACGTGCTCGTCCAGGAAGACGGCACGCTCGGCGGCCCCGTCGCCAAGAACCTGTCGGAGGCGGAGCTGTCCGGGCTGGCCGCCAAGGTCGGGGCCGAGCCCGGCGACGCGATCTTCTTCGCCGCCGGCGCCAGGAACGCCTCGCGCGACCTGCTGGGCGCGGCCCGGCTGGAGATCGGCCGCCGCTGCGACCTGATCGACGAGTCGCTGTGGTCGTTCCTGTGGGTCGTCGACGCCCCCATGTTCGAGGAGGACGGCGAGGGCGGCTGGACGGCCGTGCACCACCCGTTCACCGGGCCGAAGCCGGAGTGGGCCGACAACTTCCAGGACCACCCCGGCGAGGCGCTGGCCTACGCCTACGACATGGTCTGCAACGGCATGGAGATCGGCGGCGGCTCGATCCGTATCCACCGGGCCGAGATGCAGCAGCGGGTGTTCGACGTGCTGGGCATCTCCAAGGAGGAGTCCGAGAGCAAGTTCGGCTTCCTGCTGGAGGCGTTCAAGTACGGCCCGCCTCCGCACGGCGGCATCGCCTACGGCTGGGACCGCATCTGCATGCTGCTGTCCGGCGGCGACTCGATCCGCGACGTGATCGCGTTCCCGAAGACGGCCTCCGGCTTCGACCCGCTCACGGGCGCGCCCACGCCGATCACGGTCGAGCAGCGCAAGGAGGCGGGCGTCGACGCCCAGCCCAAGGCCGAGGCGGCCAAGGCCGACGGGTCCAGGACCGAGGCCTCCAAGGTCGAGGCGTAGCGGCGCTCCGGCGGGTGCGAGCGCGGGCCCCGCACGCGGGCGAACGGCCCGTCGCGCGGGTGAGGGCCGGTTCCCTGGCAAAAGGTTCCGTGGGAACGGGCCGTGGCAAAGGGACGTGGCACAGCGAAAGCGGCAGGCACCGGGCGGTGCCTGCCGCTTTGGCGCGGGTCCCCCTACTTGAGGGTGACCTTCTCGATGACGAGCGGGAGCTTCGGCGCGGAGGAGCCGCCGTCGCCCGTGATGTCGTCGGGGTTGGTGAGCACGCCGCCCTTGGAGATCTCGTCGAGGATCTCCATGCCCGACTTGACGATGCCGAGCGGCGTGTACGCCGGCTCGATCTGGGTGTTCTCGTCCGTCAGGGAGAAGGCGAACTGGCTGCTGTTCTGCCCGGCCGCGTCCAAGGGCTGGGTCAGGAAGACCACGCCCCTGGTGTACGGCATGACGCCCACCGCCTCGTCCGTGAAGACGTAGCCGGCGTTGCCCTGGCCGTCGGTGGGGCTCTTGCCGTCGGCCTTGGCCTGCGGGTCGCCGCACTGGATCAGGCCCAGGCCGGAGGTCTCGGGCGTGGCCAGGCGGTGGCACTTGTTGCCCTCGTAGAAGCGCTTCTTCGCCAGGAAGGCCATCGAGTTGACCGAGCACGGGGTGGCGTTGGCGTCGACCTCGATGACGATGTTGCCGCGGTTGGTCTTCAAGGTCATCGTCGACAGCTTCAGGTTGGGCTGCTTGGGCGGCAGGCCGACGTACTTGTGCGGGACCGAGTTGTCACGCTTGTACGTGCAGGAGATGTCGCTCGCCTTCCTGGGCGGCGCGGTGCTCGGCAACTGGGTCGGCAGCGTGGCGGAGGGCGAGGCCGACGCGGACGGCGAGCTCTGCGCCGAGGCGGGCTCCGACCCGTCGCCGTTGACCAGGGTGGTCGCGGCGAAGATGCCGCCGGCGACCACGACGACGGCCACGGCCGCGCCGATGAAGGTGTTCCGCCTGCCCTTGGCGTTCTGCTCGGCCGCCCGTTTCGACTGGCGTTCCTTGTGCTCTCGCGCCAGCTCTTTCTGGCGGTCCTCTTCGCTCTGGCGGTCGTCGCCGCTCACCGCTATGTCCTCTCGTTTTTGCCGTCGCATGACCAAACAACTCCGCGCATGCTACCGGCCCCTGATATGTGACGGACGTAAGTGGCGAAAGCCGCATGGTGCGACTGATGAGGTCGCGAACCATATGGTGCTGCCATTCGTAGTTGAAATGAGCACTAAGGAGCGCCTCATGTTCGACGAGATCATGGGCCTGCCGGCCCATCCGCTGATCATTCACTTCGCCGTGGTGCTGACCCCGCTCCTCGTCGCCGTCGCGGCAGTCTACGCGCTGCTGCCTCGCTGGCGTACCCGCATGGGGTGGGCGGTGGTCCTGCTCGCCCTGGCCTCCCCCGCGGCCGTCCTCGCGGCCAAGGAGAGCGGCGAGAACCTCCAGGCGGCCCGCTTCGCCACGGCCGAGGGCGAGCTGGCCGCCCGCATCTCCACGCACCAGAGCTTCGCGACCCCGCTGCTCCTCTCGGCGGCCGGGCTCGGCGTGGCGGCCCTGCTGCTCGTCTACTCCACCACCCCCGCCCGCGACTCCGTCGGCCGCGAACGCTTCGGCCGGCCCGTCACGGTGATCCTCTCGGCGGTGACCGTGGTGCTGGCGGCCGTGGCCGGCTATTTCGTCTTCCGCGCCGGGGACTCGGGGGCGCGGGCGGTGTGGTCGTAGCCGCGTCGAGCCCTTGCCACAGCGTGTAATCTCGCGTTGTGGATAGCCTGTTCGATTCGGCGGCCGAGGAGGCCACCCCGCAGCCCCTCGCGGTCCGGATGCGCCCGCGCACGCTCGACGAGGTGATCGGCCAGCGTCACCTGCTCGGGTCGGGCACTCCGCTGCGGCGCCTGGTCGAGAGCGAGGCTCCCATGTCGCTGTTCCTGTGGGGTCCGCCCGGCACCGGCAAGACCACGCTGGCCTACGTCGTCTCCAATGTCACCGAGCGGCGCTTCATCGAGGTCTCCGCCGTGTCGGCGGGCGTCAAAGACGTACGCGCCGCCATCGACAACGCCCGCCGCGAGCTGGGCATGACCGGCCGCCAGACCGTGCTGTTCGTCGACGAGGTGCACCGCTTCAACAAGGCCCAGCAGGACGCCCTGCTCCCCGCCGTGGAGAACCGCTGGGTCACCTTCATCGGCGCCACCACGGAAAACCCGTTCTTCTCGGTCATCTCGCCGCTGCTGTCGCGCTCGCTGCTGCTCACGCTGGAGTCGCTGTCCGACGACGACGTGCGGGCGGTGCTGGAGCGGGCGGTGTCCGACCCGCGCGGGCTGGGCGGGCGCGCGACGCTCTCGCCCGAGGCGCTCGACCACCTCGTACGCCTGGCGGGCGGCGACGCGCGGCGGTCGCTGACCTACCTGGAGGCGGCGGCGCTGCTGGCCGACGACATCACGGTGGAGGTGGTGGAGAAGGCCGTCGACAAGGCCGCCGTACGCTACGACCGGCAGGGCGACCAGCACTACGACGTGATCAGCGCGTTCATCAAGTCGATGCGCGGGTCCGACGCCGACGCCGCGCTCCACTACCTGGCCCGCATGATCGAGGCAGGGGAGGACCCGCGCTTCATCGCCCGCCGCGTGGTCATCTTCGCCTCCGAAGACGTGGGCTTGGCCGACCCGACGTGCCTGCAGACGGCGGTGGCCGCCGCGCAGGCGGTGCAGCTCATCGGGCTGCCCGAGGGGCAGATCAACCTGGCGCACGCGGTCATCCACTGCGCGATGGCGCCCAAGTCCAACGCCGTGGTCAAGGCCATCGGGGCGGCCGTCGGCGACGTACGCAAGGGGCTCATCGGCCAGGTGCCCGGCCACCTGCGCGACGCCCACTACCCCGGGGCGGCCAAGCTCGGGCACGGCGACGGCTACAAATACCCGCACGACTTCGACCACGGGCTGGTGCGCCAGGACTACGCGCCCGAGCAGGTGCGCGGGCGGCGCTACTACGAGCCGACCCGGCACGGGGCCGAGGCCCCGGTGGCCGAGCGGTGGGCCAAGATCCGTGACTTCCTGCGCGGCTCCTGACGCCGGCGCCCCGCCGTGCGCGTCCATGCGACACGGGAACGGCTGGTGACAGGCGAGATCCGAGCCTTGCGCGAGCCGTGACCGAAGTGCCGGGAGCCGCCGTGGCTGCCTGATCAAGGGAGGTTTCCGCACTAACGTTGTCACCCGAACGCGATAGGGTCTTGCCGTTCCGGCCCAGCGTACGAGGGAGATGAGCGGATGCTTACCGCTGGAGAGGTCGCCGGGCTGATCGCGGCCACGGGCTGGGTGGTCCTTGTCTGCGTCATGGCCGTGGTGCTCGTCAAGCTCGCCAGGCTGCTCACCGAGACCACCAAGGCGGTCGCCGACCTGAACAACCGCCTGGGGCCGCTGCTCGACGACGTCAGCGTCACGGTCAACGAGACCAACAGGCAACTGGTCGCCGTCGAGGCCATCGCCCACGACGTCAAGCAGGTCAGCGGGCACGCGGCCAGGCTCAGCGCCGTGACCCAGACCATCTTCACCGGGCCGCTGATCAAGGTGTCCTCGCTCGGCTACGGCGTACGCCGCGCCATCGAGGCCCGCCGGACGCGCACGCCCGCCAGGGCACGGCAGCGGCGGCCGCGATGATCAGGCGGCTGTTCTACCTCTCGCTCGGGGCGTTCCTCGCCTTCTGGGTGATGCGCAGGCTCCAGGCCCTGCACCCCGACCACGTCGCCCGGCGCACGGCCGACGGCGCGGCGGGGATGCTCCGGCGGGTGAGAGACTTTACTACCGACGCGCTCGGCGAGGCCGAGGCGCGCGAAACCGAGTTGCGGGCGCGCTTCGGGCTCGACAACGTTGAAGACGACAACTGACCACACGACTGACTACAGCAAAGGATGGCCACCATGGAGTCGGCAGAGATCGCCCGCCGCTTCCTGCGCTTCTTCGAGGAGCGTGGGCACAAGATAGTGCCCTCGGCCAGCCTGATCGCTGAGGACCCGACGCTTCTCCTGGTCAATGCGGGTATGGTGCCGTTCAAGCCGTACTTCCTGGGGCAGCGTCGGCCTCCGGGGTCACGGCTGGCCACCGCGCAGAAGTGCGTGCGCACCCCCGACATCGACATGGTCGGCAAGACCACCCGGCACGCGACGTTCTTCCAGATGCTGGGCAACTTCTCCTTCGGCGACTACTTCAAGGCCGAAGTGATCCCCTTCGCGTGGGAGCTGCTCACCAGGTCCGAGTCCGACGGCGGCTTCGGCTTCCCCGAGGACAAGCTGTGGGCGACGGTCTACCACGACGACGACGAGGCGTACGACCTCTGGCGCAACAAGGTCGGCCTGCCCGACGACCGCATCCAGCGCCGCGGCCTGGAGGACAACTACTGGCACATGGGCGTGCCCGGCCCCGGCGGCCCGTGCTCGGAGATCTACTACGACCGCGGCGCCGAATACGGCAAAGAAGGCGGCCCGATCGCCGACGAAGACCGCTACCTCGAGGTGTGGAACCTCGTCTTCATGCAGTACCAGCTCAGCGCCGTCCGCTCGAAGGTCGACTTCGACATCTCCGGCGACCTGCCGAGCAAGAACATCGACACCGGCATGGGCCTGGAGCGCATGGCGGCGATCCTGCAGGGCGTCGACAACCTCTACGAGATCGACACCACGTACAAGATCCTCGACCGGGCGGCCGAGCTCACCAAGACCCGCTACGGCCGCGACCACCGCGCCGACGTCAGCCTGCGGGTGATCGCCGACCACGTGCGCACCGGCACCATGCTGGTCGCCGACGGCGTCCTGCCGAGCAACGAGGGCCGCGGCTACGTGCTGCGCCGCATCCTGCGCCGCTCGATCCGCAACCTGCGGCTGCTCGGCTCGGGCGACGAGCGCTACATGCACGAGTTGACCGACGTCGCGATCAACGTCATGGGCGAGCAGTACACCGAGCTGAAGGCCGACGCGCCGCAGATCCACGCGGTCATCGACGCCGAGGAGGCGAGCTTCCTCGGCACGCTCCGCACCGGCACCGCGATCTTCGACGTGGCCGTCGAGGAGACCAAGCGCAAGTCCGGCGCCGCGATCTCCGGCGACCAGGCGTTCCAGCTCCACGACACCTACGGCTTCCCGATCGACCTGACGCTGGAGATGGCGTCCGAGCACGGGCTCAAGGTCGACGAGGAGGGCTTCCGCCGCCTCATGAAGGAGCAGCGGGAGCGGGCCAAGGCCGACGCGGCGGCCAAGAAGACCGGAAACGCCGACATCTCCGTCTTCGGGCAGCTCCTGGAGGCGGCGGGCAAGGTCGAGTTCCTCGGCTACGACCAGACCGAGGCCGACACGAGCGTGGTCGGCATCCTCGTCGACGGCGTGTCCGTCCCGGCGGCCGGCGCGGGCGCCACGGTCGAGGTCGTGCTCCAGCGCACCCCGTTCTACGCCGAGGGCGGCGGCCAGCTCGCCGACCAGGGCCTGATCCGCACGAGCGGCGCCGAGGTCGAGATCACCGACGTGCAGTCGCCGCTGGCCGGGCTGGTCGTGCACCGCGGCAAGGTGCGCGCCGGCGAGCTGAGGATCGGCGACGAGGCGCAGGCGGAGATCGACCTCGAGCGCCGCCGCGCGATCTCGCGCAGCCACAGCGCCACCCACCTCGTCCACCGCGGCTTCAAGAACGCGCTCGGCGAGACGGCGGCGCAGGCCGGCTCGGAGAACTCGCCCGGCCGCTTCCGCTTCGACTTCACCGCGGCGGGCGCGGTGCCGCCCAGCGTGCTGCGCGACGTCGAAGACGAGGTCAACGCCGTGCTGGTCAACGACCTCAAGGTCAACGCCTTCTACACCTCCCAGGCGGAGGCCAGGGCGATGGGCGCGCTGGCGATGTTCGGCGAGAAGTACGGCGACGAGGTCCGCGTGGTCGAGATCGGCGACTACTCGCGCGAGCTGTGCGGCGGCACCCACGTCCACAGCTCGGGCCAGCTCGGCCTGGTCAAGGTGCTGGGCGAGCAGTCGGTCGGGGCGGGCGTGCGCCGCGTCGAGGCGCTGGTCGGCATCGACGCCTTCCGCTTCCTGGCCCGCGAGAGCGTGCTGGTCAGCCAGCTCACCGAGCAGCTCAAGGCGCGCCGCGAGGAGCTGCCCGAGCGCATCGACGGCATCGTCACCCGCCTGCGCACGGCGGAGAAGGAGCTGGAGCGGCTCCGCTCGGCCCAGGTGCTCCAGGTGGCCGGCGAGCTGGTGGGGCAGGCCCGTGACCTGCATGGTGTCTCCGTCGTGACACACCGCGCGCCTGATGGCACCGGCGCCGACGATCTGCGTAAGCTCGCGCTTGATGTGCGTGGCAGGTTCCCGGCCGACCGGCCGGCGGTCGTCGTGATCGTCGGCGTCCCCTCCGACCGGCCGGTGGTGGTTGCCGCGGTCAACGAGGCGGGGCGCGAGCGGGGGCTCAAGGCCGGGAAACTGGTCGGCGTCGCCGCCAAGGCTCTGGGGGGTGGCGGTGGCGGCAAGGACGACGTCGCGCAAGGCGGTGGCACGCGGCCGGAGGCGATCGGCGACGCGTTGCGCCTGGTCGAAGAGGCGATTTCCGGGCAGCACGGCTGACATGAGATTCGGTTCACGGATCGGCGTCGACGTCGGCTCCGTACGCATCGGCGTGGCCCGCAGCGACCCTTCCGGGCTGCTGGCCACGCCGGTCGAGACTGTGAGGCGAGGCAAGGGCGACCTCAACCGCCTCGCCGCGATCGTCGCCGAACACGAGGCGATCGAGGTCGTGGTCGGGTTGCCCACCTCGCTGTCGGGGCGTGAGGGTCAGGCGGCGGGGCTGGCGCGCGAGTTCGCCGCCAAGCTCGCGGCTCGGCTGGCGCCCACGCCGGTCCGCCTGTTCGACGAGCGGCTGACCACGGTCGCGGCCCAGCACGGGCTGCGGGCCAGCGGCGTACGGAGCAAGAAGCAGCGCGGCGTCGTCGACCAGGCGGCGGCCGTCGTACTGCTCCAGGACGCGCTCGACTCCGAGCGCGCCACGGAAAGACCACCAGGCAGGCCCGTCGAACCGCCACCAGCGGCCGACGGATCTGCCTCATGAGCGGGAAACCGGACGACGAGGACGACGTCGGTGAGGTGATCCCGTTCCGCCCGGGGGAGGGCGCGGCCGACGAGCCCGACCTCCCGGCCGCCGAGGAGCGGCCCGAGGCGGCGAGACAACCGGCCGGGCGGCCGGTGGACGAGCCCGCGGGGCCCGAGGCGGAGGTCATCCCGCTGCCCGCGCGCCGGCACGGGGCCATCCGCAAGGTAGGGCTGCTGTCCGCGGGCCTGCTCGCCGGGGTGCTGGCCCTGGGCGTTGGGGCGATCGTGGTGCTCAAGCCGTACCTGAGCCCCGACGACTTCGACGGGCCGGGCAGTGGCGCGGTGACCGTGCGGATCGCGCCCGGCTCCAGCGCGCAGGCGATCGGCTCGGTGCTGGCCGAGGCCGGGGTGGTGGCCAGCGCGCAGTCGTTCGTGAACGCGACCGAGGACCGCGCGGTGAGCGACCGGCTGCGGCCCGGGCACTACCGGCTGCGCAAGGGCATGGCCGCGGGCGCGGCGCTCGACCTGCTGCTCGCCCCCGCCTCCCGGGTCCTGCGGCGGGTGACCGTGCCCGAGGGGATGCGGGTGTCGGAGGTGTTCGACCGCGTGGCCAAGCTCACCGGCCTGCGTGTGGACGACCTGCGCAAGGTGGACAAGGCCCTGGTCGGCCTGCCCCGGTACGCCCCGGGGCTGGAGGGGTTCCTGTTCCCCGCCACGTACGAGGTCGAGCCCGGCGACACGGCCGTGGACGTGCTGGCGGCCATGGCCGAGCGCTTCGCCGCCGCGGCCCGCCACGTGGGCCTGGAGGAGCAGGCCGGTCGGGTGAACCTGACGCCGCTCCAGGTCGTCACCGTGGCCAGCATGATCCAGGCCGAGGGCGGCACCGACGAGGACTACCCGAAGATTTCCAGGGTGATCTACAACCGCCTGGCCAAGGGCACCCCGCTGGAGATCGACAGCACCGTCCTGTACGCCCAGAACCGGAGAACTCTGAAGGTGACGGAGCGTGACACCAAGGTGAACTCTTCGTACAACACCTACCGCCACCGAGGGCTGCCGCCGGGCCCCATCGCCAATCCCGGAGAGAAGGCGCTGATGGCGGCTCTGAACCCTGCCGATGGTGATTGGCACTGGTTTGTCACCACGGATCCGGCGCATAGAATCACCAAATTCACTGACAAAGAGAGCGAGTTCGTGAGATACCGGGAAGAGTTGAACAAGAACCTCGGGACGAGATGATGTTCGACGGGACCACCCCTGGCCCCCGGCAAAAGCCCCAAAACGGGGCATGCGTCCTCTTTCCGTCCCTTAGCATGGCTACCCAGAGTGATCCCCGCCGGTCGTCCCCCCGCGTCCGGCGGATCCCCCAGTTTCGCTCGGTGACTCCAGCCGGTTGGGCAGATCCGCTTGACGTCCGGCTGCCGGCACCGGGAGATTGGCCAGCGCACCTATGAACGATCTCGATCTGAACACGCTGCTCGGCCCCGAGGACGACGAAGGCTCGCCTCGGCGCCGTACCCGAGCCGGCAAGCGC